>JAUWTT010000209.1 GCA_030614585.1 Acidobacteriota bacterium | reverse complement strand
TCGCGGATCGGTCTCCCCAGCCTGAGCTTTGGCAGGTCAAGAAAAGTCAAGCTCCGGTTAAAGTGATACCGGTGGATTTGCCGGCCGGGACAGTCCGCGTCATCAATCGTTTCGACTTCACCGACCTTGCTGAGTTGAGTATCGGCTGGAGCCTTTCAGCCGACGGCGATGTATTGAAACAGGGCAAGTTGACCATTGAACTTGCTCCCAGGAAGAGCAGAGAGATTCAAGTTCCGATCCCTGAGATCGAGGCCAAATCTGGAGTCGAGTACTGGCTGGCACTATCTTTTCTGCATCCGGAGAACTGGCCGGACGGAACCGGTGAGTTCGAGATTGCGTCAGAGCAGTTTCGGATTCCCTATTTGTCTTCTCCTCAGGATCCGCTCGACATTGAGGAATTCCCTGCACTTGGCCTTACTCAAAACGGATCGGAGATCGCCGTTTCCGGAGATCCGTTCCGGTACAAATTCGATGCAGAATCCGGACGGTTCGTTTCACTCCAGTATCGAGGGAAGGAACTGATCAAGGTGGGACCTCAGCTTAACATTTGGAGGCCTCCGATCCTCAATGAGATGTCAATCTGGAATCTGGCTGAGTCGGAACAGTGGTACGACCTCGATCTGCACAGGCTAGAGCACAGATTGGAGGAGATTACTGCTTCTCAGATTTCCCCCCATTCCGTGGTGATTAAGATCGAAACTCTTTCTTCTCCGCCAGGAAGGAGCCACGGTTTTCAGAACACCTACGAGTATGTGGTCTTCGGCAGCGGAGACATCTTGCTTCGGCATCGGGCCATTCCATTCGGTGATCTCCCCTGGCTTCCAAAGCTGGGGTTGCAGTTGGAACTCTCGAAGGATCTCGAACGCTTCATCTGGTATGGCCGAGGGCCCTTCGAAACCTATCCCGACCGAAAGACGGGGGCCCGGATTGGAGTCTACTCGGGGTTGGCGGAGGATCAGTACGTGTCGTACGTCCTCCCGCAGGAGAACGGAAATAAGACCGATGTACGTTGGACGGCACTGACAAATGCCGAGGGGATAGGGCTGTGCATATTTGCCTATCCAACGATGAATGTAAGTCTGGACAGATTCGAGAACCTGGAGAGGGCCGTTTACGATTTTCAACTGAGAGAAAAGGACACCCTCACTTTGAACATTGATCATCAGGTGACCGGCGTTGGCGGTACTCCGATCAACGTTCGGCCAAGGTACCGGACTTATCCCCGAGAGTATGAATACACTGTTCGCCTGAGGCCATTCTCGACGAAGGAAGAAGATCCGACGGAACTGAGCCATCAGGTTCTCCCCGGTTGGTAACTCGGATGTCCAAGCCGTCCTACGCCGCCCGCCATATGGTTATGTACGCGCAAGGAACCTAATGGTGCTGTCAAGTTAAGCCGACTTCAGCGACCAGGATGGTGACGTCATTGACATTCTGGTCACCAAACGGAGAAACAAGTGCTCGGCAATCTGGACTGGACACGGTCGATCCACTTGATGGTAGTCTGAAGATCGAATGTTCCGTAATTCGGTGAACGTGGTTTGTGCTCTCATCGTTTGGCTTGGTTCGACGACCGGGTTCTCAGCCCAATCTCAAGAAGCGTTGGATGCTTTTAGCAGGGCCGACTATTCGAGAGCCGCGAGACTCTTGGAACGGGAAATGAGTGAAAGCCGGCCAGCGAATCGGACCGCCCTTTTTCTAGGGGTCTGCTATCTGAACCTGGGCAGAACCGAAGAGGCTCTTCCTCTGCTTCTGGATGCGTCAGATCGCTTTCCAGAGAATGCGGAGGTCTGGTTTAACTTGGGTCTCTGCAGCTTCCGACTCAGGAAGTTCGATGAAGCCGCAGACGCACTTGAGAAATCCTTGTCGATTAATCCTGGTCAGCCGCAGGTGTACAAATTGCTCGGGCGGATCCATGTGGTAAGGGAGGCGTATTCGAGATCAGAACGGGCCTTCATCAAGGCGATGCAATTGAGCCCCAGAGACAGCGAAACCGGCTACCTATTGGGTCGTCTTTACCAGAGCATAGGCCGGCTGGAGGAAGCCGCTCACGCGTTCAACCACGTGCTCGAACTTGCGCCTGATTCGGTGAGAGCTCAGGCTTATCTGGGAACTGTCTACTTCGGCCTTGGAAAAGGTGCAGAGGCGGCTGAGCTGCTGGAGAGTTCTGTGAAAATGAACGGAACAATGTCGAAGCCGGATTTTGTGCCGCACCTGGAATACGGAATCTATCTGCAACGGATGGATCGTTTGGAGCAAAGTGCGGCCCAGCTCCAGAAAGCCGCCACTCTGGGTCCGTCAAACCTCGAGACCTGGTTTGAGTTGGGGCGAAGCCTTTATCGCCTCAACAGACTTGATGAAGCTAACCGAGCTTTGATAAAGGCGACCGAATTGGACCCCAAAGACTCCCGTCCCCACTACCTATTGGCCCGGATTTGTTATGAGCAAGGCGACAAGAGATGCGGAGACAAACCTGCGAGACAGGCCGAATGGAATCGGGGTAGTCAGCCGCATTAGGCTTACTCCCATGTTCCGTGCCTGGGCCCTGGCTTACTTGAAGGTAGGACGGATTCGCCGTTGCGCGATTCCCTCCTTAATTAGCATCCTACTCATCGAGGCCGGGTTTTGTGAAACTCGAATCCGGTTTCAGGAGATAGCTGCAGACTCGGGGATCGATTTTGTTGTCGACAACAGCGAGACTGAACAGAAGTTCCAGATTGAACCGATGATTGCCGGGGTTGCTCTTTTTGACTTCAATAACGATGGCCTGCTCGATGTATTCTTCTGTAACGGAGCAGATATCTGGACGCTGGAGAAGACCGGGGAGAAGTACTTCAATCGCCTGTACATAAACCTTGGGGACCTCAAATTCGCTGATGTCACTGCGGCGGCCGGAGTTAGGGGCCAGGGTTATTCGATGGGCGCAGCGGCGGGCGACTACGACAATGACGGATGGACCGACCTCTACGTTACCGGCGTGAACCGGAATATCCTCTATCGGAACCTTCGTAACGGCCGTTTCGAAGACGTTACAAGCCGAGCCGGAGTGACAGCTTCCGTCGAGGGGCTCGGCAAACTCTGGTCTGTGGGGGCAGGATGGTTCGACTTCGATAACGATGGAGACCTGGACCTGTTCGTAGTCAACTACTGCGTGTGGAGCCGAGACAAGGACTCTCGTTGCGGGGCTAACAAACCTGGTTACCGCACCTATTGCCACCCCAAGATGTACGATCCCCTACCGAATCTCCTGTATCGAAACGAAGGAAACGGAACTTTCACTGATATTTCGGTGGAATCGGGTATTGGAAGCCATTGGGGCAAGGGAATGGGCTTGGCTTTGGCAGATTTCGATGCTGATGGCTACCTGGATGCATTCGTGTCTAATGACGCTTGGCGGAACTTTCTCTTCCGTAATCTAGGGACTGGCCGATTCGAAGAGATAGCAATGGGAGCGGGGGTAGCCTACACAGACAGTGCTCGACCGGTTTCAGGAATGGGAGCGGACGCAGGTGATTACGATGGAGATACGCTTCCGGACATTTTCATGACGGCACTCTCAAATGAAACCTTTCCGCTGTTTAAGAACTTGGGAAACAGATTGTTTAGAGACGATCGATTTCAAAGCGGATTAGGAGTCGATACTCTGCCATGGGGCGGTTGGGGCCTGGGTATGGTCGATCTGGATAACGACGGCGACCTGGACCTTTTTACCGCAGGGGGTCACGTCCAGACCAATGAGGAGCTTTACTCCAACCGGCCCTCTCAACAGACGAACAGGGTCTTCGAGAACCTGGGGAATGGACGCTTTGAAGACGTTACTTTGCAGTGTGAAGGGCTAACAGCAATTGGCTTGCACCGAGGAGCAGCCTTTGGAGATCTGAATAACGACGGGCTCCTTGATGTCGTCGTAACCCGCCTTAATGCTCCGGCTGAAGTTCTGCGAAACTCAACAGAAGCTGCGGGAAATTACCTGCTTCTTCAGCTTGAGGGCACCCGGTCGAATCGTAGTGGGCTGGGAAGTGAGGTGCGTGTCACTCTCGACTCTGGACGTGAGCTTGTACGCCTGGCCAGGTCTGCAGTCGGATATGGAGGTTCGAGTGACTCCCGGGTTCACGTAGGGCTGGGCAGCTCCGGCCCCCGTTCGGTGAAGATCGTTTGGCCGGGCGGGAAGACACAGGTGCTCGAAGGTCTAAGAGCAAACACCCTGGTCAAAGTGAAAGAAGCGTATTCTGACTAGCCTGGAGAACTTAAGCGCATTCCTCACCAGCCGGCGAGAATAGGGGCTATTAGTTGCTTGCTTTGCCCCTTTGCTAAAATACCAGAGGATGGTTTGGGCAACTCGAGCCATGGGGCTTCGAAATATGTTAGGACCCTATCTAATCTCGCTTCTGTTTCTGCTCCTCTTTGGTGCCGGGGCCTTTGCTTATCAGGACGAGAATCAACTCAAGCAGGAGGAGGCGGAGGACCATTTTAGAAAGTGGTTGAACGAGGACGTTCTCTTCATCATTAGCAGCGACGAGCGAGCTGTATTTAAGGCACTGACTACCCCCGAAGAGAAAGA
Organism: Acidobacteriota bacterium; assembly: GCA_030614585.1. Classification (GTDB taxonomy): domain Bacteria; phylum Acidobacteriota; class UBA6911; order RPQK01; family JAPXNP01; genus JAUWTT01. The sequence goes on along the minus strand of JAUWTT010000209.1, from coordinate 2,508 downwards.
GCGGTTCATCGAGCAGTTTTGGTTTAGAAGGGATCCTGACCCTCGAACCTCCGAGAACGAGTTCAAGGAAGAGCACTACAGACGGATCGCTTACGCAAACGAACGTTTTACCAGTGGATATCCGGGCTGGAAAACGGACCGGGGCCGTGTCTATATCCTCCATGGGCCGCCTTACGAGATTGAATCGCATTCCTCGGGCGGTGCTTACCAGCGACCTATTAATGAAGGCGGTGGAACCACCTCTACTTATCCATTTGAGATTTGGCGCTATCGGAGCATTGAAGGCGTCGGGGAAGACATCTCTCTCGAGTTTGTGGATAAGAGTATGAGCGGCGAGTATCGGCTCGGTCTGTTGCCGGAGGACAAGGACACTCTGCTTCATGTCACGGGTGGCGGCCTGACGTTGGCGGAGGAGATGGGGCTCACCCAGAAGAGCGATCGCACCTATTTTTCCGGCAGACGGAATGCCGACCCGATAGCGTTAACAACCGCGCGAGATAACCCCTTTTATCGCTATGAGATCTACACACAGGTCCAGGGACCGAAGCCTGTCAAATACAAAGACTTAAAAGAGCTGGTTGAAGTCAACATTGAGTTCTCGAATCTTCCGTTTCAGATTCGACAGGATTACTTTCGTATTACCGAAGATCAGGTTTTGGTGCCGATCACAGTGCAAGTTGAGAACCGGAACCTCACTTATCAGGAAGAGGCTGGCCTCCAGGTGGCCAGGGTAGCAATTTACGGGATTTTAACCAGCTTTCAGAACCGAATCGTTGATGAGTTTGACTCCGATCTGCTGAGCTCCTATCCGCCCGATCAACTGAAAATGGGGCTGGCGAAGAGCTCGATCTATCAGAAGATGTTGATGCTCGATCGTAGGCAGCGGTACAAGCTGGACCTGGTGGTCAAAGATATTAATAGTGGTGAAGTCGGGGTCCTGCGTAAGGGAATTGTTTTGCCTAGCTTAGATTCCGAAACGCTTTCGGTCAGTTCGGTGATCCTGGCTGATCTGATCGAGCCTCTTGACTCAATACCTGACATCGATGAGATGTTCGTCATCGGTGACGTTAAGGTAGTACCGGATCTTTCCAAGAGTTTCTCGCCCGGCAAACCTCTGGGTCTCTACTTTCAGATCTACAACGCGCAGATCGACCAGTCTTCGCTTCAGCCCTCTTTGACAATCGCGTACACTCTCCTCAAAGATGGGAAGCTTCTTCGGCAGACAACGGATCAGCGAGGCGAGGCAATCCAGTATTTCTCAGCGGACAGGGTCGTCGTAACGAAGTTGTTGAGCATCGATGGATTGCCGGCTGGACCATACCGAGTCATGGTCGAGATAGGCGATCATTTGTCGGGTGAACGCGTCGAATTTGTCCAGTCGTTTACTGTTTCGATGGACAGTGAGGATTAAAGAGTGGCCCCAGGTTTTTCAGGAGAGTTCTACGGTGCTGCCTTTCTCATAATTTGTTTGGCCACAGGGTTCGCAGATGCCCAGGAGCAGGCCCAGCCTAGGCCGGCACCATCTTCCGATCAGCGAGGCCAACAAACCTATCCTCAAATCCAAGACCCGGTGGATTCGTTTCTTTTTCTCTCAGGGGATGTGGTTCTGGCGGATGGATCATCGCTGGATGAAGAGCAACGAGTCGAGATGATTTGTGGAGGGCGTGTTGAGTATCAGACGTCCGTTGCTCCCAGTGGGAGATTCACAATTGAACTTGGAACATCGAGCGGCTATGGAATGTCGGATGCGAGTGTTGGTCGTGAGTTGTCCGATCCGGGGGCCTTATCTAATACCCAGTCGGCTGGCCTTGCCGGCGCAGGGACTCTTCCTCAAGCGCCATTCAAGCAACATAATCTGAGTGGATGCGAGGTGAGACTCCAGCCAAAGCCTGGCTACTACTCCGAAGAGATTCGGCTCGGTTCTCGAAGTAGCTTCGATAGTCCTGAGATTGGCACCATCATTCTACATAGGCTATCCGGGGACGAAGGAACCACTGTAAGCCTTACTACACTGGAGGCACCCGCCGAGGCGAAACGAGCCTTTGAGAAAGCTCAGAAAGAGCTTCGAAAGAAGCGTGTCAATTACTCGAAAGCGGCCAGGGAACTGAAGAAAGCTGTGGAGGCCTACCCACAGTTCGCTGCAGCATGGGACCTTTTGGGACAAACACGATTGGCGGAGAAAGATGAGGAGGGTGCGAAGGCCGCCTTTGAGAATGCGATAAAGGCCGACCCAAGGTTTATGAATCCCTATCTGACTCTGGCTCGCCTGGAGCTTTATGATGAAAAGTGGGCGGCGGCAGCCGCTTTAACTGCAAAGTTGATGGAGCTGAAGACCCGGATTCCGCAGGCCTTCTACTTCCATGGTGTGGCCAATTTCTATCTTGGAGAATACGAGGCCGCCGAAAAGGCGCTCTCGCACTTGGAGCAAACCGGCCACGCCAAACAGTACCCGATGAGTTACCTTCACTTGGGAATTATGAATGCCCGCCAAGGAGAGGTCCCTGGTGC
>JAUWTT010000401.1 GCA_030614585.1 Acidobacteriota bacterium | reverse complement strand
GCCAGCAAGCCGAACTGGATTTACCTGACGCTGGAGGCGAAATTTGATGGCTGGGCCGGTGACATACGAGAATCGGACAGTCTGCTGCCTGCATATTGGAAGGTCGATTATGTACGCTACTACCGGCGGAATCCTCAGGCCCCGACTATCACTCTTTCCCAGCCCGAACCGATCAGGCTGGGGCAAGAGGAAGGCAAAGTAGTGAAGGTGAGCTTGCACAGAGGGACTTTCGGAAGTTTGAATCCGAAGAGCTGGTCGGTGGAGAACCTTCCAACTGGTGTCAGTCTCGGATCAGTTGAACGTCTGGATGACAAAAACGTTCGACTGAAGCTGAAAGGGAATTCCGCCAACGGTACCTCTAAAGCCGAAATAGTCGACCTGACCGTGATCGCCGAGAAAGGTGAAGTGGCCGATTCGCAAGCGCTGCTAATCGCAACTCGGGGAGTAGTGCTCTCCGTCGTGCGCTAGTAAGCCCAAATTTCTCATTTGTGGCTTAGTGCCTGGGTGGCAAGTCAGCGCAAGTGATAATCGGCTCTGGGTTCTGGCTTCCTGGAACCAGGAACTTTGAACTCGGAACACGGAACGCGTTCACTCCACTCCGGGAGACTACTGAGTTGTTGCCTAACGCGCCGAACGTAGCTGTCGCCGCAGTTCTTCCACTTCGCGCAGAACCGGCCATTTGCCAAATGCCAGGATACAAATCATTATGAGGTTCACACCTGGAACGAGCATTAGTAAGCCAAAAGCACCGCCATAGCCGGCCTTGGCAAAAATCTTCCACCAGACAAGAACAGCCAATACGATAAGAAGCAGCGCCAGACCACAAACGGGCTTCACCAACCGGACAGGACACTGAGACTGTGACGATCGAAAAACACTCTATCAGCGGCGCGAAAATACTGCCGGATTTCCGTTCCGCCGATAGCCGCGGCCGTGTGGTCCAATTCGCACTGTGTGCAATATGGGCTGCCGTCTGAAACGCGGGTCCCGGTGGAGAAGAAAGACCGCGCCTCGCGATAGAATTCCGTATTGAACGGATCTCCGCCACTATCTTCGAGCGTTCCAAACACGAGGTTTTTATCCCGTCCAGGCGCAGCACAGCAGGGCATGATCCTGCCGGTCGCGTCCATCACAGTGTTCTTGTATAACCAGTGGCAAGTGTGGCCCGGAGACGGGCCTGCGTCGCTTGCGCCATCTTCGTTCCAGGGGCGTTCAAAGGCACCCTCGATCATCTCGGTATCCACGCTGGTAGGCTTGGCATTCCCGTATAAGAACAACTTGAGTACAAATAGAGGATCAAATCGCTGGACGCTCGGTCTGACCGCCGCGGGACGGATTCCGGGATCGTCCCAGTTCATGCCGAACGGCGTCGACACCCGAAATTCATTGACTCCGATCTTGCGCGCGAGACGTCTGGCCTGAGGGATTTCATGGGCGTTATGCTCGAACGCCAGGAAATTCCAACTTAGCAACGGGAGGCACCTGCGCAGTTTGCGCCTGGTCTCCACCAGCTTGCGGAGGTTGTCAAAAACTAGGTCCAGGTTGCCTTTCCGGCGAAAACGCTCGTAGACCGGCTGCGTCGCGCCGTCGATCGAGAGGTGCATGAAATCGAGGCCCGATTCGACGTAGGCTTCTGGGTCAAACCGGCGGACGGAGAGACTTGTCGAGACCGACGTCCTCAGCAGATAACTTTTCGCCTGCCTGATGTACTTCGGTGTATTGAGGTTGAGTAACGGTTCACCGTAGTTGAAAAAATGGACCCCAATCGCAGTGGGACCATAGAGTTTCAGCATTTTGAAAAAGCGGTCTTCCGAGAGCGTGCCTTTGGGCCAGTCAAACAGCTTCTGCTTTTTGGGGCCTGGTGAGTGAACGCAACCGGGGCACGCAAGTTGACACATGTTCGAGGGATCGGCAAGGAGCCCAAAGGGCCGGGATTGCACTATCGTGCTGCGAGCGTGAAAGTGATACTTCGCAAGGCAGATATTGAGGGTCTTAAGAGTCAGAGCCTTGGCGACTGTGGAGGGGAAATGTCCCAACAGGCGGTTGTACAACTCCCTCTTCGAGTCCTCGACGGCGCGGTGCGCTCTCAGGAAACTGCTGGCCGAGATAAGCTCCCTTGAGAGTTGGAAATTCGTCACCCGCTGAACAAGCTGTCAAAACCATTAAGAAACCAAAGAATAAAGCTGAAGAAGCCCGTCCACGTCTCATGTTTTACGCGACTGTCACCGTAATGTTCTTTCGTCCTTCTTTCTCTTTCCAAGGAAACCACAGAATCTGAGACGATTCCAGACCCCATCCCGGAGTCAGCCTGCAGTGGCACAAGAAACCAGTGTCCCCTACTGCTCACCAAGAGCAACAACCAGAAGCAGTGGAGTGCACAGGTCGGTGCGAGTTACGAAACCCCGAAGAAATAGAGACTCTCTTCACCCGATTCCCCCAACACTCCTCTACTCCATCACTCCAATCCCAATGAGGAAAGTTTCGAGTCCCCGTAGCATCTGAGTCCGGTAGGATGGCATGAAAGTTTCAATTTGACGAATTTGCTAGGATGAGTCATAATTGAGTCGATATGAATCATAGATGAATCAGGAGAGAAGTGATGCACCAATTGTCAATTCGCGGGTTTGATAAGGAATTAGAACGCCGACTCAGAGAGGTGGCGAAGGAGCGGGATATCTCCCTGAACAAAGCGGCCATTTTGCTGCTTCGGAAAGGTGCTGGACTCGATACGACGAATTGGTGCACGAACGCAGTAGGGGATTCACTGGACGAGCTTATAGGGTGCTGGACGGCTGAAGACGAGAAAGACTTCTTGAAAAGCATCGAAGCCTTCGAGCAAATCGACAAGGTGCTCTGGTCATGAAGGTACTTCTCGACACTAATGCTTACTCGGCTTTGATGCGAGGCGATTCATCGATCGCGGATCGAGTCAGAAAATCCGAGGAGGTCTTGATGTCTGCAGTTGTTGCAGGCGAGCTTCTGTTTGGCTTTCGAAACGGATCTCGATATACGAGAAACGTGAAGGAACTGGAGACCTTTCTGCATAACCCGTATGTTAGGTTTGTTCCCGTGAATTGGACAACAGCCGACCGCTTCAGCCGGGTCGCAGTGGAGCTCAAGCACAAGGGAACGCCTATTCCCACCAATGATATCTGGATTGCTGCACACGCGATGGAAACGGGAGCCGACTTGATTTCCTTTGATGAGCATTTCAAGAACGTTGATGGACTTGCCTGGATTCACCCGGAGGAACTGGCGTAGTGGGGGAGGGAGGAATGAGGAATGGGGAATACCGAACTTCCATGATCAATCGAGTATGTACTTTAGATGGTGGGCGGATCGGATGTATGTCATGGTACCTGCGCAAGTGAAAGTTGCGGAGCACCTGAAGAGCTTGAAAGAATTTCCGCCGGCCCACGGTTCCAGTCTGAGCCTGGGTAAGATCTTGGACGCTATTCAGTACGCCAAGCCGAGCCAGTAGGGCCGTTTAGGAGGAACAAGACCATGAGGAACAAGACTATCCGGTAGCTGGTTACTACTGGAAGAAACAGGAAACGGCGAGGTGCGACAGGGAGCGCCTCGCCGAAATCCATTCGCCGTGACTAAGGATTAAACAAGAGGAGACATCATGAACCTGACTCGACGCCGGATTCAGTCCGGGTACAGATTTTTGCTAGCGGGGTGTTTCGCGATTTTCGCAGTTAGTATCTGCTCTGTGGCGAGCGCAGCCGATCCGCTCCCGTCGTGGAACGATGGGCCTGCCTAAAAGGCGATCCTTGAATTCGTTACTACCGTCACGGACAAGAGCAGCAAGGACTACGTCGAACCGGCCGAACGCATCGCCACTTTCGACAACGATGGTACGCTGTGGGTTGAATACCCTATGTATACGCAGGTGCTTTTCGCATTCGATCGCGTGAAGACGCTCGCGCCGCAACATCCGGAGTGGAAAACCAAACAGCCTTTCAAGGCGCTGTTGGCAGGCGACATGAAAACCGTCGGCGCATCGGGAATGAAAGGCCTTATGGAGATTATCATGGCGACCCATTCCGGTATGACCGCTGCCGAGTTTGAAAAGACGGTTACGGACTGGCTGGCGACTCACAAACAGCCCAAGTTTAAACGTCTATACACCGAAAGCGTCTATCAACCCCAGCTTGAATTGCTCGCCTACTTGCGGGCCAACGGATTCAAGACCTTTATCGTCTCTGGCGGCGGCATGGCGTTCATGCGCCCCATGAGTGAAAAAAACTACGGGATTCCGCCGGAACAGGTTGTCGGTTCAAGCGTCGTTACCGAATTCAAGGTCAAAGATGGTAAGCCGACGCTCGTTCGTATGCCGAAGATCGACTTCATCAACGACAAGGCAGGCAAGCCGGTGGGTATCTACGAACACATAGGTCGCCGGCCGATCCTGGCCTTTGGTAATTCCGATTCCGACATGCAGATGATCGAATACACCATGGCCGGCGAAGGTCGACGGATAGGGCTGTTCGTTCACCACACCGACGCGAACCGCGAATATGCCTACGATCGAAAAAGCCACGTCGGTACACTGAACAAAGCCCTTGACCAGGCGGCTGCCAACGGTTGGATTATTGTGGATATGAAGAAGGATTGGAAGAG
>JAUWTT010000414.1 GCA_030614585.1 Acidobacteriota bacterium | reverse complement strand
GTGGTTCGGACTGGTTTGGTGTCGTTTCGATACCCAATGGTACGGCGAGGTTTGCGCCGGCAGGATTTGGAGCTGCGAAGGAATCACCATAAATCCCAATTCTTTTGAGATCCAGTCCAGGACGCTGTTTCAGATACACCAGCACACTGCGCAAGTCCCGTAATCGTGAACCAACAAGTGTCTGGCCCAGCATCAGCTCGGTCGCCGAGATAGAAGTGTTCCGGCTGCTTTGTCCCCTTCCTCCCGAAACGGCCGTCTCTCCTGTGCCTCTCAGATCCATCAGGCAAACCGCAGCTCCACCTGCAAGTAGTCCGGCCAACTCCTCAGCACGTTCTTTCAGAAAACTGTCCTTTCCCTCCTGCGCTACACACAGAACAATCGGCTGTGGCGCTCCACCCCCGGATGATCCCAAAGTAATCAGAGGAACTAGAATTCCAGGTTCCACTTCCAGCGCTGCTTTCTCCATCCAGAGTCCATTGGCAAGCTCCTCACGCTGAGGCTCCACCGCTAAACGCGCAGTGGCGGGGGGATCCACCTCTCCCAAGAGCTCGCGCCAGCGTCGGCGCAGGTGCTTCCGGCGTTCTCCAGGCTCCAGCTTCTCCAACCGCTGATAAGTCTCCAGCCGGCGACCGCGCCCGACCTCCTCAGCCAGTTCGTGGACTTGCAGAGGCCGCAGCCGTCTGATCAGCTCCTCGGTCAAACAGATCAGTTCCTCCCGGGGCCGTCTCGCAGAGAACTCCTTCTCAGGGGTCCCCTCGATCTGGAACCAGTCCTGCAAAGCCCCGTGAATGCGCTTTCGATGAAAGGCGCCAACGTTATTGCAGTGTGACGCATCGGGAGGTCTCTGTTTGAGCAACCCGAACCCGTGAGTGAAACTCAGATGAGTGGGAGCCCCATAGAACTCCCCGTACACGCGCTGGAGGCGCTTCCAAACGGGATCCCGCTCTCGATCCCAGCTGAATTCGTGAGAGTAAACCAGACGCCGTGGTGCAATTCCCGCCACCACAACCCAGGGCAGGAATCCATCTCGGCCGGATAAGTGCAGATTGCGTGTAGATTCCCAGCTACCCCCGGTTGCATAGTTGAAGGACTCTTCAGCGTCGTCCGGAAGTGGGTAGGGACTCTCCGGCTCAGGACCGCCGAAATTGAAAGGGATAGCGGCGGTGATCCGCTGCTCAAGAGAGGAAGCAACTGCAGCAGGATCACCCCCACCTGCTACAGAACCCATCAGAATAATCCTTTCGGGGTCGATCCCATCCCGAGACAGCAGGAGATCAACTGCGCGTCTCAGATCGTAGACCATCCAACCCATCAGGCTGTCGCCGATCAGATAGAGTTGAATGCCGAGGTTGTAACGAAATTGGTAGTCCTGGCGGCCCAGTCGAAACTCACCCTCATAGTCTTCCTCGGATTCGAAGGGATGATCGCTTCTCTCGCCATGCCCGACCAGGTCCATGACCAGCACCGTGCAGCCAAGCCTGGCCCAGGTCATACCCATATCCTGCAGCTCACCTTGGGTCTTCGGATTGTGATGACTGTGACTGAGAATGATCCCCGGCATTGACGATCGGATTGGGTCGGGAACATACAAGTTGGCGGTTACCCAAAGGTGTGGTCGGCTTTGGAATACGAGGTTCTCGATTTTGAAGCCATCGCCAGAAAGCGTCTTCGAAACGTGGACTTTCGGAGGACCCAGGGCTTCCGGGAAATCTCCCAGGGAATCACGAAGCGCCCCAAGTCGCACTTGCACAAAATTCTCCCACTGCTCCAATCCTGAGATCGCGTACCATTCCCGTGACGAGTGCTGGTTCACCTGAAAAATGCGCTTGCCGGCATGATCGGATAACATCTCTCCGGAAGGTTCCGTCAAGACCCGGGAGTCAAGTCTGGCCAGTGCCTCCTTCGGAGGGGTCTGGGCCGAACTTACACTAAACAAGGGAAGAAAAACAAAGACCCACCTCATCGTAAACTGCAATCTTCGGGGCATGGTGTCATCTCCATTCACAGTGAGATATCAGGAACTGCTGAGAACTTATCCTGGATCAGTTGACTGCCGGAATCAAGTCCCTGACAGCAGATAGCTAGAGCAGGCTTCGATTGCGAACGACTGCGACTCCAACTAGAATCAATGCCGGCAGAACTGCCTTACAACCAGTGCGAAAGGAGTCGGACAATGGCATCTCCGAGTATGATCCCCCGATACTTCTTGATCCTGCTCTTCGGGATCTTTCTTCCTTTTTCCCAGCTTGCGGCCCAAGAGGAGAATCTGAACGTCCTGGACAGATGGATCGAATGGAGCGACGGCCCAAACATGCTGATCCACCATCTGAACCGACAGGCATTCGATTCCCTCGATCTCCGTGACCGGGAGATCGCAAGCTCGAGGACCGAAGCTGACTGGCTGAGAAGACAAGAGAAAGTCAAAAAGACGCTTCTCAGTCTTGTCGGTCCTTTTCCCGCCAAGACGCCCCTGAATCCGAGAATCACAGGAGTCGTCAGAAAGGAAGGGTTCCGAATCGAAAAGGTCATCTATGAATCGATACCCAATCTGTATGTCACCTCGGCCTTGTTCATACCCGATGACATCCAGGGACAACGACCTGCGATCATCCAGGTCAGTGGTCACGGTTTTGCAGCCTTCAGAAGCCAGGGAAATCAGCGCATGATCTATAACCTGGTGAGGAAAGGTTTTATCGTACTGGCCATCGATCCATTGGGCCAGGGAGAGCGGATTCAATACTGGGATCCCGAGAAGAAAGGCTCCATGATGGGTAGTTCCCCTACCAGTGAGCATTCATATTTCGGCAATCAGATGTTTCTCTCAGGAGTCTCGCCTGGAAGGTACTTTGCCTGGGATGGGATCAGGGGTGTCGATTATCTTCTCACGCGGAGCGAAGTTGACCCGGATCGAATCGGCATCTTCGGTTGTTCTGGAGGAGGGACACAGACGACCTACATTGCGGCCTTCGATGAACGGATCAAAGCTGCAGCTCCGGGATGCTACATCACTGGATTCAGAAGGCTGATGGAGTCGATCGGACCACAGGATGCGGAACAGAACTTCTATCGTGGTGTAGCGAGCGGCATTACCCATGCCGACCTCTTGGAAGTGAGGGCCCCCAAACCGCTTCTCATTGCATCCACGACCCGTGATTTCTTCAGTATTCAAGGGGCTCTCGAAACCTTCGAGGAAGTGCAGAGAGCATACGAGGCTTTCGGACTTGGCAAGAACGTGCGACAGGCGATCGACGATGCTGGACATGGGTTCCATGGGAACGCTGACGACGTCTATGCCTTCTTTCAGGAGACTCTCGATCTTCCAGGGGACTCCGGGGAAGAAGAGTTCGACGGATTTGCAGCCGAAGATCTCAAAATAACCGAGACCGGCCAGCTTTCGACATCTCTGGGAGGTGAAACGGCATTCGGCATCAACCAGAAATACACTCAAGCCTTACTGGATCAAATCACGGAATCGAGGGCGGACATTCCGACTCACCTTACAGAAGTGAAGGACCGGGCCAAACAAATCTCAGGCTTTGTCTTCCCTCAGCCCGGAAAAAGGCCGGTATTTCGGGGAAGGTATCAACGAAACGGCTATTCGGTTGAGATGTACGCCCTGTCTGGTGAGGGCAGATATGTGGTTCCGCTGCTTCTCTTTGTCCCGCATGGTTCGGGGCCTCACCCTGCTCTCATCTATTTGCATCCTCAGGGAAAGTTGGTCGATGCGGGCCCCGGAGGCAAGATTGAAGGACTGGTGAAGAAGGGCTACCTCGTCGCAGCACCTGACCTTCTGGGAACGGGAGAGACTGCTCCGGAAACACTCTATGCTGCGCGCTACGCGGCTGTCCTGATCGGACGAAGCCTGGTCGGTATCCAGGCTGGTGACGTAGTCAGGGTCTCAAACTTCTTGCAGGCCCGCAATGATGTCCAGAAAGATCGAATCGGTGCCATCTCCTTTGGCCAGGCGGGGCCGGCTCTTCTTCATGCGGCCGCTTTCGATTCATCGATAGCAACCGTGGCGGTAGTCGATTCACCGATTTCCTACAGATCGATCGCGATGAATAGATTCTATGAGGTAGACTTTTCCTCTTTTGTCGCTGGCGCGCTGACTGCATACGATCTTCCCGACTTGATCGGATGCATTGCCCCCAGACGAGTCGCGCTGGTGGAACCACGAGATCAAATGAATCAGCCGGCATCCCAGACTCTAATCAAAGAAGAACTGGAATTTTCACGTTCAGTCTTTTCCTGGAAGAACCTGTCCCACAATCTAAGAGTCACCCCAACGCAGACTGTCGAAGCAGTAGTCGACTGGTGCTTTTCGAATTCAAAGAAGAAAAGAAGACTTCAATGAGTCAGAAGATCAGCAGACGAAGTCTCATAACCGGCAAAAGCCCGATATTGCATGGCACTTCACAGAGTCACGATCAAGTGCTTTCTAAACGAAACGAGCCTCGGGAGGCAGCGGCGGTGCACCTTCTTTCAGCAGTTCATCCCACTCAACCGTACGCCTTT
>JAUWTT010000381.1 GCA_030614585.1 Acidobacteriota bacterium | reverse complement strand
GTCGTTGACGCGTCAGGACATTCGGCCCGGGCGGACGGCAGTAACGAATTCAGGTTTGGGAGCGGTCCCGCCCGAAGGTTCGTTGCCGAGCTGAATCCGGAAGGGATACAAGCCTACCAGATCATTCCCGGCGGCCCCAGCGGGAGGCGAGACTCGGCTGGATACACGTCGCAACTGGGACGCTGGTTGATTAACCTATATCATCCGGTGCTCCTGAGCCGCGAGGACGTGGAGGCAGATGCGAGTGAGGAACTGTCTCTAGCACCACCCTCAATACAAATGTACTTTCCTTACTACCAGGGCGATCAGGATGAGTTTACGGCCTTCGCAGTAGCCAACGTGGGTGATGCCGCGGCCGAACCGGGCTTTACTGCCTGGGGTGGGGAAGGCGATTTGCTGCCATTCTCCAAAAACCCTGCGAAGTGGAGCCTGAGCCCCGGGACCCAGCGAGCCCTCCTCGGGCATGAAGTCTTTGGTGCTGCGAGGAGTGACACACAGCAGGGATGGGTCGAGCTTGCTGTGCCGGTGACCGACCCTTCGGAGTACGGAGCGAATCTGGCGAGTTTCACGCAATTTGGTGATTTCCAGCTGAGAAAGCTCGATGGTGCTGTTGCTGTGACTTTCCAGTCCAAGCGCCTCTACTTTACGCGTGTATATGAGGGCGACACAGCGTTCAGAGGCCAACCCGCTGAAACTTTTTTGAGTCTTGTGAACCCCGGGGAAGTCTCCGCAACAGTATCTTTGAAGCTGTTTGTCAGTTCAGAGGGCAGCTCTCAACTCGAGCAGGCGGAATTTGAGATCAATCCGAAAGGAGTACTCTTTGGCTCCGTCTCTCAGTTACTGGGCGTGAGCGAGGTGGACGGTGGGTACATCCGAGTCGATGTGCTTGCAGGTGAGGGTGTGGCAGGGTTCGAAGCAATCCGAGCGGGTTCGTCCAATACGGTAATCGGACTGAATGCAGCGCTGGGTTCCTGGCCGGCCAGTTCCTACTCAGCGCAGTTGGCATCAGGCGACGGCGTTTTCTTTACCAGCATTAAGCTCATCAATACTTCCGAGTTTTCCAGAACGGTTATCCTCAAAGCGGTCCCGGAAGGGACAGAGGAGTCAATCCAGGCAGGACCGTTCAACCTTGAGCCAGGGCAATCGATTGAACTCGATGCTGCCGACCTGTTTCAATCCGGTGGCTCGACTGAGCTTTTGGTAGGTTCGCTTGTACTGCAGGCCGGCGGTTTGGGTGTGATAGGCGATGTCATTTTCGGTGACCCGAAGGATTTGCGACTGGCGGCCGCTCTGCCCCTCCAATCTCGCTTGTTTCAGGAAGCCGTGTTTGGACATGTGGCCAACAGCCAAGGCTTCTTCACAGGTTTGGCCTTCTTCAACCCCGGTCTAGTGACGGTGCAGGTGAGTGTTGAGCTCTATGCTTCGGATGGAACGCTGGTTGGAGAGCTTTCCGAACCCCTCGTCCTTTCTCCAGGTGACAGGACATCCAAGACCCTGGTGGAACTGATTCCACAGAGCGCAGGACAGGCGGGCGGATATATCGTTGTGCGGTCAACCGGACCTGTGGTTGGGCAGGAACTCTTCGGGACTTCAGATTCCGGCTTGTTGTCGGCAGTCCCGCCGACGATTCTGGAATAGGCTTGGGGCTTGGGGCTCGCAGGCTCGCGTCTTGGGTCTTGGGTCCTGGGGGGATTGACCACAAAGACACGAAGATCACCAAGAACAAGAGCCGATTTCCCTTGGTGTGCTTCTACCCGATCCCCGTTCCCCGATTACCGATGACCGGTCACCACCCACTACTTACTACTTACTGCTTACCCCGTCCAGCATCCAGTATCTGGTATCTGGAATCCCGCATCCGGCATCTGGTGTGGTTGCATGCCGCTGGCCTTGTCTCCTAAGATAGAACCAATCTTGCTGAAAGATCGATTTGACCGACAGATCACTGATCTACGGATTTCCGTCACGGATCGGTGCAATTTTAAGTGTTTCTACTGCAGAACCCCACATGGCGTGCATTTTGCGAAGCGTGAAAGTCTCTTGACTTATGAAGAGATAGAACGGCTGGCCGGGATATTTGTTGAGTTGGGAGTTACAAAGGTTCGGTTGACCGGTGGGGAGCCTCTGCTGCGGCGGAACCTGGAGCTCCTGGCAGGCAAACTTTCCGCTCTTGAGGGATTGCAGGATCTGGCCCTGACAACAAACGGCTTTAATTTTCACGACCGGGCTCACAGATTTAAAGAAGCGGGGTTGACACGGGTTACAATTTCTTTGGACTCGCTGAAGCAGGACCGATTTCGGGAGATCACTGGATACCCTGATTATGACGACGTTCTCCGGAGCATTGAGATAGCAAAGGAACTGAAGCTGGAGCCGGTTAAGGTCAACTGTGTGCTCATTCGAGGGGTGAACGACGATGAGATCCTTGATTTTGCGAGATTTGCCGCCGATTGGGATCTGGAGGTCAGGTTTATCGAGTTCATGCCAATCGACGAAGAAGAAAAGTGGACTCGCGAAAGGGTCGTGACAGGGGCCCAGATCGTGCAGACGCTGAAGGCAGAGTTCGATCTCAAACCGGTTGCCAGGGAGACCGCAAGTGAAACGGCTCAAAAGTTTGAGATCTCGAGCGGAGCCGGCCGGATTGGATTGATCCTGCCGGTTTCAGAGCCGTTCTGCGGAAACTGTAGCCGAGCTCGCCTCACCGCTGACGGGAAAATCCGAACCTGCCTATTCTCGCTCGTTGAACATGACGTCCGGGACCGAATGAGGGCTGGAGCTACAGATGAAGAGTTGAAGAAGTTCTTGATTTCGACCATTTTGACGAAGGAAAAGGGGCATCGGATAGGGGAGCCGGATTTCGTGTCCCCTTCCAGAAGCATGTCGTACATTGGCGGTTGAACGAATTTCGTTTGAAACCTGCGTTGAAAATAGAGCATCTCAGATTGGCAGGGAGAGAATAACGAAATATGGTAACACTTACTGACACAGCTATGGACAAGGTTAAAGAGTTTATTGAATCTCAGGATACCCCCGAAGAGTACGGTGGAATCCGAATCTCAGTGGGTGGTGGAGGCTGCTCCGGTTTCCAGTATGCGATGAGTCTGGAACGCGAGAGCTCGGAGGGAGATCAGGTGGTTCAAGTTAACGGCTTCAAGGTCTATGTGGACCAGCAGAGCATGGTTTACCTGAACGGAACCGAGATCGACTTCGTTGAAACCGTTCAAGGAGCGGGATTCAAGTTTAACAATCCAAATGTAAAAAGCACTTGTGGCTGCGGAGATTCCTTTCAAGTTTGAGGTTCCGACAGTTTAGCATCGTGGGACAGGTTCAGCTGAACCTGTCCCTTTTTTTGCCCTGAACCACGTAGTCTGTTGCACCTCCAACTCCTTGGCCGGGACCATTCATAAACTCACCACAAAGATCACTAAGAATCACTAAGAATCAAGGGTTACGCTTAATCTCCCCTTGGTGCTCTGGGTGTCTTAGCGGTTTGAATTTTCCGGGTTAGCGATCTTGGCGGGCTTTGCGTGAAAGAAATTGATCTCACGCCAAGGCGCAAAGAACGCAAAGGGAATAAGTGCTTTGTTGTGAATAGCCTTGGGGAGAGTTCCAGCCCGCCTGTTTTCCGAATGCTTCGCACTTTTTTCGAGTTGCACGTTTTTAGGTATTGACAAAACAATTCTTGAAGGAGGTTTTCAATGCCTGAACCGTGGACGATCTTGAGCCGTAGTGACAATTTTGAATCTGAAGAGGAACTCAGAGAAGTGTTTGGTCCCGATGCTGTTATCAGCCGGGTAGGGCAATTCAACCTGATTCATCTGGACAGTCCGTCTCCTGAGGAAGTCACGAGACGAGTTGCCGAGTTTGATCCTAATGATCTATTCGAAGATGATTGTCCCTTGTGTCAAATGCTCCGAGATCAAGGAGGCAATGTAGTCTACGATGACAGTTTCTGAGCAGCCTTCGGATTCGGCACCGGACAAATGGATGGAAGTCGCTTTGCAGGAAGCCAGGCAGGCGGCCTCAGAGGGTGAGGTGCCGGTTGGGGCAGTGGTTGTCTCGGGGGACGAGGTGATTTCGCGGGATCACAATCGCTGCATTCAACTAAGCGACCCAACTGCGCACGCAGAGATTCTTGCCTTGCGAACGGCGGGCCGAGCACTCAAGAATTACCGTTTGAACGAAGTGAGTGTCTTCATCACTCTGGAGCCCTGTGCTATGTGCGCTGGGGCCCTCGTCTGGGCCCGCGTTTCGAAAGTCATCTTTGGGGCTTGGGATGAGAAAAGCGGCGCCGCCGGGAGTAAGGTGAATCTGTTTTCACCGGGTCTCTTCAACCATACGGTTGAAGTGATCGGAGGTATCCTCGATGAACCTTGCCGAGAAGTCCTTCGCAGTTTCTTTGCGGAGCGAAGGTAGTTTCGCCACGCTGTTGAGGGGAAACTGCTACTGCGAAGTGCGGATCCATCCCCTTTATCGTAAACCTTGTCGATCCCACCTCCGGAATTCGACAGAGTTTTCGACGAAGTTCACGATTAAGCTTACGATGAAGTTGAGGGATGCTGATTTCCCTTTGTCGTAAGCCTTGTCGTGAGCTTGATTGATGCGTACCATCAGGGATTTCGACGAAGTTCACGATTAAGCTTACGATGAAGTTGAGGGGAAGCTGCCCCCCCATTTGTCGTGAACCTTGTCGTGAGCTTTATCGATGCCTGCCATGAGGGTCCTCGACCAAGTTCGCGATTAAGTTGAGGGGATGCTGCCCCCCTCCTTTGTCGTAAGCCTTGTCGTAAGCTTTATCGATGCATACCATCAGGG
>JAUWTT010000513.1 GCA_030614585.1 Acidobacteriota bacterium | reverse complement strand
TAGATCAAAGCTGTGCGCCCCGTCCCGTCCGTCACGTTCACTTCAGCTCCTGCTGTCAGGAGTACCTCCGTTGTGTCAGGATTCCCACTTAGCGCGGCCCAGACCAGAGCGGTTCGTCCTTCTGCATCTTTCTTTTCCAGCCCGGCCCCTTTACTGAGAAGAGTCCCGACAGTCGCAGTGCAGCCGCACTCAGCAGCATAACTGAGGGGTGTTCGGCTGACCTTGTCCTGAGGGTCAACTTGAGCACCTTTGCCGAGTAACAGCTCGACGCTGTCTGCGTGGCCCTTTGCTGCAGCAAGTGTTAACGATGTGCACCCATTTCCGTCCTTCGTGTCGACGTCTGCACCCGCCTCAAGAAATGCTCGGACAACCTCTGTGTACCCACCTTCGGCAGCAAGTAACAAGGCGGTCTTACCTTCCCCATTTTGAAAGTTGACGTCTGCGCCTTTGGCCAGCATCTTCTCCGCAACAGCAAGGTCTCCATCTCGGGCTGCTGTATTCAACTCCTGGGTGGCGTCCACACAACCTGCAAAGGGCAAGACCAGTACGATAGATAGCAAACAGACTCTTCCAATGGAACGCATGGTTCACCTCCTTCTCCTTGCCCGGAATCGCCTTTGGCGAACTAGAGAGGACCGAACTTGAGGAAAGCCACTGTAGGTAAGTTTGTCAGCGCGCGATACATATGCTCCAAAGTACATCTCCGAGCTACGTTATGTTAGCACGACGCACGAAAAGAAGTAACAGTGGGTTTGGATCAAGATGGTACTGTTTGTACCGGAGTAGGTGCCCGCTGCATCCGTTAGCTTCACCGTACCCGAAAGCTTGTCTGAAGAGGTCGAATACCCTACCCTTGACTGATGATGGCGGGAAGCTACTTGGCGACGTTGATTGCAGCCGTGATTGTCTATTCACTCGGCATGATTGGCGTGGCCCTCGGCCAGGCTGAAGGTGCAGAACACAGACTCGTTGAGGTGGAAAACCCCGTTTTCCGCGAAAATGAACTGTTTGTGGCCCAAGAAGACCTTCGCTCTCCGAGGTTCAACGATCTAATCCAACGATACGAACTCGACAAAGTCGTTGGCAACGAGACGAACGAGTTCAGACGGATCCTGTTGCTCCGGAACTGGATCAAGAAGAACATCGCGATCGAAAACGTGAATCCTACCCAGACGCGGGGAGATGCGTTTGGAATCCTGGATGCTGCGCTTAAAGGCGGAGGCTTCCACTGTGGGCATTTCATGGTGGTTCAGAATGCCGTGCTGAACGCTTATGGCTACGTCACGCGATGTTTGGGCGTTGGACCCGGGGGGACTCCGGACCGCCCCGGTGGGCACCATGGGGTGAACGAAGTCTGGTCGAATGAGTACCTCAAATGGGTGCTGATAGATGCAAAGTACGACACTCATTTCGAGAGGGATGGGATTCCGCTGTCGGCTCTGGAGGTGAGGGACGAACTCCTGCGCAACGAAGCGCGTGACATTACTTGCGTGCGAGGCCCGGATCGGTTGCCTGTCGAGGGCCCCGAGGAACCTGAAGGAGGGCCGGTCACGTACCGGTGGCTCTCATGGGAGATTCAAGGCAATCGCCACTCCAACTGGCCGCACTTCCACTCGAGTGCCCTGGTTACTTATTCGGATGAGTACTATCGGACCCACAAGTGGTGGCGTCGAGGTCGGACGAATCAACACTGGGCATATACGGCCGGCTATTTCATTCCCACTCCGCACCGGGAGTGGATCGAATGGACGCCGAACGTCCTGAGGGTGACTGCCTCCATCGACCAGGGACAAGTACGTGGCCACATCGTATCCAGCACACCCAATCTGAAGGAGTATCAGGTGTGCGAAAGACCAGGGACCGACTGGCTTCCGGTAGCACCACACTTCTCTTTTCAGTTGACGCGGGATCGGCATGAGTGGCATCTACGATCGGTGAACCTTGCCGGCGTGCCTGGGCCGACCTATCGCCTTGTAGCGGAGGCTGGCACTCACTGAGTAGAGATTCAGGAGTAGGGAGACGTTGAGAGACAGAGACAGCGACGCCTGAGAAAGGGACCTGACGGAAAGATTTACGAGAACTTCCGGAGAGTGCGGGAATCAATGTCATTCTGATCCTCTCTGCTACTGACCGACTCAGACGGCTGTAATTCTCAGTAGGATAGAGAGGATAGAGATTTACAGGTTGGCTGAATAATTTGACCATACGGGATCATCAGGGTCTGTTGCCCAAATCGCAACAGGCCCAATCCCCAAATCCCAAGAACCAATACCCAATTGAATCCAAACTTCAAACTCCATGGAAAGAACCATCTAACCGACTGACATATAAGTGGCTAAAAGCTCTTTGGAAGTCGAGATATTGAGTTCATTGAATCGACCTTGTTTGAGATTTGGTGCTTGGGATTTGGGCGTGGGGCCGATTTCGGCAACACGCCCATAAGCCCTTATCCCATCTCCACCTCTACCTGGTGTTCGCGCCGGTCGTCCTTGAGTCTTATCTGCTTTCTTAAGAGAGTTCTTCCGTCGAGTTTGACTAGCCGGACCCCTCGATTGACACCTTTCGGGTTGACTACCTGGATTGAGTAAGGAGTCTGGCGGTACCGATAAGAGAGCCTAAACCCGGGCCAGCTTTTTGGAATACAGGGATCCATTTCGAGACGATCTGCTTTGAGCTGAAAACCCAGAATGCCTTCCAAGCCTAAACGGTACATCCACGCCGCCGACCCCGTATACCAAGTCCATCCTCCACGACCCAGGAGTTCCTTAGAACTATAGACATCAGCAGCCACTACATAGGGTTCGACCCGATAGCATTGGATTTTCTCTTTGGTATCTCCATGGTATATGGGATTCAGCAGACGAAAGAGCGACTCTGCCCTGGCTCCCTGGCCGAGCTTTGCAAACGCCCACGCAGTCCAGATCGCGCCGTGGGTATATTGCCCGCCATTTTCACGGACACCTGGAGGATAGCCCTTGATATAGCCAGGGTCTTTAGACGTCTCCTGGAAGGGAGGCGAGAAGAGAAGGATCAGTTGATGCTCATACTGAACCAGTCTTTCCGCCACAGCTTCCATCGCCTGCTCCATCCGGCCTGGGTCTGCTCCATCGGACAGAACGGCCCATGATTGCGCTATTGAATCGACCTGGCATTCATCGTTTTCCGACGAACCCAGGGGAGTCCCATCGTCGTAGCGAGCTCTGAGGTACCACTGCCCATCCCAGGCGTTTTGATGGAGGTACTTTTTCAGATGTCTGGCCCTTTTCCGGAGTTTGCGGGCATCTTCGGTTTCACCGATCTGGCTGCAGAGATCTGCGAAGCCGGTCAGGGTCTTGTAGAGAAACCACCCCAGCCAGACACTTTCGCCCCGACCCTCGGAGCCAACTCGGTTCATTCCGTCATTCCAGTCGCCGCCTCCGATCAGGGGTAGTTTTGATGGGCCTTCAGTGGCCCCGCGGTTAATCGCTCTTTGGCAATGGTCGTAAAGTGAAGACCGTTTTGACGAGTTGAGGTAATGGGCATAGCGGTCATCCTCGTCCAGGCCCAGAGGATTTCCCTGGAGGAAAGGCAGACGTTTGCGAAGGATTGAGGAGTCACCGGTCCTCGCAACATCTTCCGCCGTGACATAAGGGAGCCAGAGCAGGTCATCGGAACAACGGGTTCTCACACCTCTTCCCGAAGGCGGGTGCCACCAGTGGAGAACGTCCCCTTCCTCGAACTGGTGCCTGGCTGATTCAC
>JAUWTT010000645.1 GCA_030614585.1 Acidobacteriota bacterium | reverse complement strand
TGATACCGGGCAGGTTCTTGATCCCCTCCCGAACTGCATCTGCATTCTCGCGCAATTCTCGGATCATCGTGTCCAGTTTCGGCAGTTGTGCTCCCAGGACCGCGCCGGTGAACTCGCTCATGCGAAAATTCTCTCCCGCAAACCGACTCAATCGCTCCCCGCCGAGCCGGTTCTGAAAGACGTCCCTGAGTCCCCCCATGTCATGGAAACGGACAGCACGCTCGAATATCTCCGGATCGCCGGAAACCAGGGCGCCTCCTTCCCCCGAGCTGATCATTTTGTGCAGTTGGAAGCTGTAAATCCCGACATCACCAATCGATCCCAGCTTCTTGCCGTGGAAAGAGCCACCGACACACTGGGCGGCGTCTTCGAGAACCTTGATGCCACTTTTCCGTGCCGTCTCCATAATTGGGTCCATGTCGCAGGGCCCGCCCAACAGGTGAACGGCGATGAGCGCCTTTGTCCGGGGCGTGATCTTGCGGGCGAAGTCTGCGGGATCTACACAGAGAGAGCGATCGATGTCGGCGAAGACGGGAAGAGCCCCGGCTTGGACAACACACGTGTAGTCGGACCACCAGGTGTAAGCGGGAACGATGACCTCGTCTCCGGGGCCGATCCCAAGTCCGGCGATCGCGCAGTCGAGAGCAGTCGTTCCTGAAGTCACTCCCAAGGCATACGGAGCTCCCATGTAGTCGGCATAAGCCTCTTCAAAGGACTTGACCTTGTCGGGCGTACCGGGTCCGTAGTACCGGAATGGTGAGCCCGATTCGAGCACTTCGAGCAAAGCCTTTTCCTCCTGGGAATCGTAGTATTGGGGAGCAACGAAGCCGGGTTCGAGCTCAGGAAGATCCGCCGAGCTTTCTCCCCAGAGGGGTGGAGCCAGGCCGAAGGCCGCTGCTGTCAGGCCACTTTGGGCCATAAACCTGCGACGGGAAATGAAACTATGGTGTCCAGTTTCTCCTTCATTCTTGTAAGACATATGCTACCCCCGCGACAATTTGAGATGTCACCTGTTCATGGAGCTAAGACGTCGCCGAATCAATCTCAGTCCGGCGTAGTCTTGATAAGAAACAACTTATTGGGCGCTGCCCCTGACCTCGACCTCTACGTTGATCCAAAAAGGTCGCTCCATGGACTGTTCCTGAAACGAAAACGCTTCTGAAATTGTAATGGCCTGGATAGCCTAATGGAAGTACTTTCAACGGGAACGACGAAGAAGAAACCTGAAACCACCTGTTGCCTCAAGCAAAAAAGTACTCGAACGGAACCATTGCCTTCGAGTCAACCAGCCACTAACATTAGCTTTGAGTTAATGGCAGTCATTTGGGGAGATAAAGCATGAGTAAAAGGATTTCTCGACGGAGTTTGATAGGGCATTCTGTGGGGATCTCAGCCGGGGTCGCCGCTGGATTAAGCTTTGAGCATCGGGCTCTCGCAGCTCAACTGGTTGACAGGGAGGATTACGGGAAGGGCCAGGAACCTGTTGAGGGGCTGCAGGCGGGCACGTTTGGCGGTCGGCAGGTGTCCCGGCTGATTATCGGTGGGAATCTGATCAGTGGTTCGGCCCACGCCGGCGAACTGCTGTACCAGTCGGACCTGATGACGCACTACTTCACCGATGAGAAGATCCTCGAGACTTGGGAGATAGCAGAACGAAATGGGATCAATACGACCCTGATGAGAGCGGATTCCCACATCGTTGGAAACCTTAAGACCTACAGCCACGACAAGCGGGGTAAGCTGCAGTGGATTGCCCAGACGGCACCCGAGCAGGGTGATCCGGTGCTGAATGCCAGAATGGCTCAAGATAACGACGCTTTTGCCGTCTACTTCCATGGTGGTGTCTGCGACAGGTTAGTTGAGGAGGGCAAGGTTGATCAGATTGGAGAAACGGTTGAGGGCCTCAAGAAAGCTGGGATTTTCGGGGGAGTCGGGGCCCATCGGCTCGAGACCATCAAGGCTGTTGAGAAGGCCGGCATCAATCCGGACTTCTACATGTTTACGATCAACAAAGTGGAGTACCTTTCCAGTGATCCTGTGGAAATTGAAACGTTTATGAAGGGGATTGCCCAGCCCTGGATTGCGTTCAAAGTCCTGGGAGCCGGGAGAGACAAGCCGGAAGAAGGGTTCAGACATGCCTTCGAACGTGGTGCCGATTTCATAGCCGTCGGTATGTTCGACTGGCAGACAAGAGATGATGCTGCCTCGGTAAAGCAGGTACTTGCTCAAAACCCGCAGCGGAAGCGGTCCTGGCGCTCGTAGCCGGCCTGCATTTG
>JAUWTT010000025.1 GCA_030614585.1 Acidobacteriota bacterium | reverse complement strand
CTGAATACGTACCCGTCAGTTTCTCACCTTCTTGCTGGAAGGTGAAGACAGGATTGCCGCCGCCCATATCTAATTCGACCGAAAAAGCCCACTTGCCGCTTATATCTGCCCCAAAAACTGGGACGAACAAGGCCCAACACAACACGACTGCTAAACTAGCTTTTCGCATAAGCCCGAGTATATCAACGCCCCTTTCGCTTCTCAATTAACTGTAGGTCACCACCTAAGTTCCCCACGGCGGTTTCGGTTTTTTGGAGGGCGGCGAGGAGAGGGAGAAAAAAGCAGTGTCCCCTACTCCCCAGTATCAGAGGCCAAGGAGAGGGCACGTGCGCCCGCTGAAAAGGAACCGAACCGGGGATTATGCTGCCTTGAGTGCGCTGGTGATTCGACAACTTGACAGAGCCCGAGAGCCCGCTTGATTATTAGATTATGAAAAGCGAAACTCTAGGAAATTCAATCCGCGAGGCCCAGGGAATCGAGCACCAGCATCCGCATTTCGTCCTTCATTTCGTTAATTGTTGACGACATAGCCGGATCATTGACCAGGTTATTAAGCTCGTATGGATCCTGTTCTAAATTGTAGAGTTCGCCTTCATCTTCAAAGCGAATCCAGCGGATATATTTGTACGTTCCCTTACGAACAATTCGGTAATCAAGTTGTGCTGTCCAGGGGAATGGATTCTCGTGGCTATAGAACTCGATCAGAATCGCTTCATGTACGGTTCTTTGTTCTCCCTTTAATAGTGGAAGCAGTGACTTACCCTGAATATGGTTGGGAATGTCAATTCCGGCAGCATCCAGAATTGTAGGAGCCAGATCAATTGAAGAGGTGAGACCCCTGATTTTTCGACCTGGCTGGATCAATCCTGGGTAACGAATCACCAAAGGAGCCCGAACGGATTCCTCGTAGGGTAGACGCCGTTCGATAGTCAAACCATGCTCGCCATAAAAATACCCATTGTCACTGGTAAAGATGATTATGGTGTTGTCCAACTGGCCTTCCTTTTTCAGAACATCAAGAATTCGTCCCACACTCTCGTCAACCGCCAGCATCATCTCGGCTCGAAGGCGAATCGTATTCTCAGCGATTCCCGGATCGATTTCGTGAGCCCAGGCTTCATCCTGTTCATAGATTCTTCTAATATCGAGTGCTTTCTTGATGACAGGTTTGGAGATAGCATCCTGATCTGAGAACCCGTAATTGGGACGGCGTTTCACCTCTTTTCCTTTATAGCGGTCTTGGTGACGCTTTGCGGGAATAAAAGTTCTGGGTACGCTCAGATCAACGGTGCCGTCATCGAGTTGTATTGCTTCCGGGTGGACAGCCTTGTGCCCGATATAGATACAGAAGGGTTTGCTTCCTGATTGGCCTATAAACTCGACAGCACGATCAGTAAATATATCTGTGATGTAGCCCTCGACCCGATGAATTCCTCCATTCTCATAGAGATCCGGATCGTAGGTTTTTCCCTGGCCGGAAAAACTCACCCAGTAGTCGTAACCGGGTCGAGGAGTCGGATCATTACCCATATGCCATTTCCCAACATGAGCAGTCCTGTATCCTGCTGCCTGCAAAGTCTTGGGGAACAAATCCAATTGATGGCTTGCATGGCTTCGGGATGTGTTGTCGAGAATGCCATGCCGAGACGCATATTGTCCGGTGAGTATACTGGCACGGTTGGGCGAACAGAGGGGGGTCGAATGGTAAGCCTGTGTAAAAAGAGCACCTTCAGTTGCCAACCTGTCGATGTTCGGAGTCTGCAAATAAGGATGGCCTACAGCCCCGAATTCGTCGAAACGAAGATCATCCACAACAATTATTACGAAATTTGGACGATTCTCCTGGGCGCAGGCAGTCGGCGCAGACGCAACCAAAAATAACGTGAATAGAAACAGATGCCAATTGGCCTCGGATTTTCGAACTCTCATGATGGCTTCCAATTGCTAAATATCAGAGCTTTGTGTTCACAAAAACTGTCAAGGAAGTTAGCAAATGTAAGTGCATTGTCAAGGTTAGAGGTCTTCAGCGTGAATGAGACTCTTGGGCTACTCCTTTAGGGGTACCCTTGGGAATACAGCCTTAGGGGTACCTGTTCTTCCTCCCTATCAAGACAAGGGCCTGCTACCCCTCTCCGTTCTGGTATGAGTGAGTTGGACTGAGTTGGATCTACGCGGGCACAACACAGGCACAAGCCTTCAGGAGATATTGGGTCTAACTACATTACAAAAGAACAGTGTCCTCTACTTCTCTCCTGACGACTTCGGCTCCAAATCGCCCACGAGAAGAGGGACCTGTTTAGAGGGATTCCTGAAACTGAAAAAAGGATCTTGGGTGCGTCAATAGGTGCGTGGCCAGTTTTTCTACTCGACCGTCAAGTAATATCCAGCGAGCAACCAGAACAGATAGATGGTCGCTGCGATGAGGACTATTCGTATTAGGTGACGCTTCAATGTGAGTGGCACTTCTTGAGTATAGCCGGGTCATGCCCTGATCACCGCATATATCGTTCTGGCCTTCCGTTGTATCTTCCTGACCACAGAGCAGCCGGGTAGCTGTATCTATAGCTACCCCCATATCTCGAGGCCAGGGAGAGGCAAAGAGAGTAGCCGAGGGAGAAGTATTGGCCTGCCAGCAAACAATGAGTGACCAATTAATCGAGTCAGCTACGACACCAGATGTCTCTTAAATCGGAGACCCGAGTGTCCCATCCGCGCTGGAGACCTACACTCGTGGTCGATCCGATCGATCCTGAAAAGGTCAGATTTCAGTCTCTAAGTAACTTTCAACGCAGGATTTTCTGCCGTTTCAGTTTTTGGACAGGACGAGACTCCAAGCCAATCGATGATTGCCTTTACATCCCCCCCAATCTAAGATAAGAAATAACTAACACTAAGGTGTTTTCCCGGAGGTATCAATCTTGAATCGTCGTAGATTTCTCACTTCCGCAACGATCGCTTTGTCAGTTCCGGCGTGGAAGAATCAACGAGAAACAGGAATATTCCGGGCGGGATCGTCCGGTTCCCTCTTAGGAAACTGGGCCTTTGAACTACCAGACGGGGCTCCAGCCTGGCTGCAACTTCGCGATGTCGGAGACAGTATAGAAGGAGCTTTGCTGTGGAGTGTAGGTAGTCCCCGGCCCGTAGAGCATCTGTCTTTTCGAGATGGATACTGTAGTTTTTTTCTCAGGATCGGGTGGAAACCGTACGGAGTTGACGACGAACTTAGGGTGATTGACGATCCGATGATCGCCCGATTTGTTGATAGTCACCTGGAACTGAAGGTTGTGCAGTGGGTTCCGAAGACTGGAATGGAAGAGAGTCTGGTGTTGATCGGGGATCGTATGCCCCCTTTACCTGGACAGCCCGATCTGAGTCGTGTGCGATTCGGTGAACCGATACTTCTGTTCAACGGCAGGGATCTGTCAGGTTGGAGGCTCTCCAACGCAAAGAAAAAAAACGGTTGGCGAGTCGAAGATGGAGAACTCGTAAATGAAACGCCGAAAAAGGACCACAGTGGGTACGGAGAGTACGGGAACCTTCGCACGGATCGAGAGTTCGAGGACTTCCGGCTCACGATCGAATACAATGTTCCTGCTGGCGGAAACAGCGGGGTGTACCTGCGTGGAATGTACGAAGCTCAAGTCCTTGACGGCGACAGCAGGCATAAGGGCAAACACGGACCGGGCTCTATTTATGGCAGGATCGCCCCAGTGGTAAATGCGGGAAAACTTGGTGGAGAGTGGAATCGCTATGAGTTGACCCTGGTGCATCGACACATCAGTGTTGTACTCAATGGAAGACGAGTAATCGACAACCAGCCTGTCGAAGGTTGTACCGGTGCTGGGCTCTATTCAGATGATACGCGACCTGGACCGATTCTTTTGCAAGGCGACCACACTTCAGTTCGCTACAGAAACCTTGTGCTGCGTCCAGTGATTCCTTCGACGTCGGATTAGGCCAGCGTTCACTTTTTTTACTTGTTGTGTAGGTCTTCAGTGCAGATGGGACACTGAGGTTTCCATATTAAGAGACACCTGGTGCCATCGCTGACCTGGCTAATTGTGCATTGGCCGCCTGCCGACCAGAATGCGTCCTTCCCGTTAGGCTACCCTCTATCTTGGCCTGAGTTGGATAGAGTTGGATCTGCGCGGGCATAAGGTGGGCACAAGCCCCTAGCTGATGAAGAACCAACCCGTCCCCTACTTCGTTATCAATTATACCCAGAGGGCCAGCACCCGAACCCTCAAGTTGTTGGCCTGAGATCCGACTCCAATCGCGAGAGTCAGCTAGAATATTGAGATGCCGCCGGATCAGGAACGCATAGACTCCAGCGAAGCCGTTCGAGATGAGGGTACGGAAGTATTAACTGGCCGCTCTTTCAGCGGTGCTCAGCTACGGCCATATCCGAAAGGGCAAGAAGGTCTCAGAATCGGAATGATCTGTGCGCACTCAAGTTAGTCATTCCATGACTTACATGTGAAAGGAGAACCCATTCAGACCGTACAGGATTTGCTAGAGAATTCGCTAGGCCTTCAGCCGGTAACTCAGTACAAGTTACTCAGTTCTCTTCTCGTCATCTTGGGACTGTTTGCGATTCATCAGCTCGTAAACTACTTCGTACGGCGACGTACCACGGACGCTCGGACTCGCTATCGCGCTAGAAAGTTCAGTGCTTACTCTGGTGCGGGTTTGGTAATTCTAATCGGTATTCAGATCTGGTTTGCGGGTCTAAGAGACCTAGGCACTTTCTTGGGACTCTTCTCCGCCGGATTGGCCATAGCACTAAAAGACATGGTCGCCGATATTGCTGGTTGGGCGTACTGTCTCATCCGGCGACCTTTTGAGGTTGGAGACCGCATTCAGGTGGGAGATCATTGCGGCGATGTGATCGACTTGAGCCTCTTCCGTTTCACGCTGAATGAAATTGGAAATTGGGTCGACGCGGATCAGAGTACGGGGAGAGTAATTCATATTCCCAATAACAGAATCCTGACGGAAGTAATTGCAAATTACAACAGGGGTTTCGAATTCATCTGGAACGAGATTCAGGTCCTGGTGACTTTTGAAAGCAACTGGCAAAGAGCAAAGGAAATCCTGCAACAGATTGTTGATGATCGGTCCACT
The DNA here is from genome assembly GCA_030614585.1 of Acidobacteriota bacterium. Lineage (GTDB taxonomy): Bacteria > Acidobacteriota > UBA6911 > RPQK01 > JAPXNP01 > JAUWTT01. The sequence continues at coordinate 11,435 of JAUWTT010000025.1, read as the reverse complement.
CATTTGACCGGTGCGGCGATGGACTCGGTTAGAAAAGCGTCTCAAAGCCAGATGATCATCTACTCGGTCCTGACGCCGAAAGTCTGGACGAAGGTTGCCAATTCGGGAGTGTTGCTTACCATGCGCTATCTGTGCGATCCAAGGAAGCGGCGGTCAAGCGAAGAGCTCATATGGGAGGATGTGTTGATAGAGTTCGGCAAATGTGAAGATATCGATTTCGCCTATCCCACCATACGTCGATACATTAATCCGGAGGAAGGTAAGCCCGAGACCGGTGGGCCGACGACGTCGTCACCTTCAGAAAAGTAGAAAAAAATCGAATGCGACCTATCGTCCAGATCTTTGGGGCCGGCCAGAAAGGGGAGCGAGATCTCGGAGTTTCTTCGATCGATTTCGATGTGCCAGTTTGGAAAGACGATCTCTGGCTTACTCAGCGCAGGATGTAGGTCTTCAGCGCAAATGGGACACTCAGGCCTCCGATTTAAGAAACACCTCCTGTCATAGCTAGCCCGACTAATTGTGCATTGATTGCTCGCCAACCTGCATGCGTCTTTCCCTTTAGATTGGCCTTCTATCTTGGCTCCAGTTGCATGGAGTTGGATCTACGCGGGCACAATTTTGGGCACAACCCCTCTTTTCGAGGGTGTCATTGGGAAATGGCGAGCAGCCGGAAAACCGCGTCAGGAGCGGGTCGGAGGAAGCGCGCCCGGCAGGATTCGAACCTGCGACCTACGGATTAGAAGATAGATTTCTAACTGTTGATAATAAAGGGCTTGTAGGTTCTATTGGGGTCTCCAGTTCCTATAGGCCCTTACCTCCACCTCGAAAAGACGACCCTGACGACGCCGGAAAATGGATAGAAAAGCAATCCCCGATTGGCCACAGGCGTTCTGTTGGCAGCTCAGAAAGCATCTTCGATCTGGAGCATTGGGCATCTCAGGCATGGGCTTGGCGTTGGATACCTCGGCGGATCTGGAGATGCCTCCTTTTACAGTTTTTTTTGACTTGAAGACAAATCAAGAGTACTTTTGAAAGGCTTCGTCAGTCGAAGGTCTCCTGAAGAAGCTCTGTAGGTAGAGAAGATATCGATGACCTTTCTAAAAAGCCTTACCTTGTGAAAGATACCCAAAGAACAATAACCAGACCGTGGCATCAGTCCATAGCTTTTCCATGTTCTGCCTCTATTGCGGTCGGCATCTCAGGGTCGAAGGCACTTTCATTCTCTGGGAGGAGAACATGAACAGCAAGAAACTGTATGTGGGTGGGTTGCCCTATTCGATCTCGGATACGCAACTCGAGGAACTATTTTCAGCGCACGGATCCGTGGAATCAGCTCGTGTAATCACGGATAGAATGACGGGTCGGTCGAAGGGATTTGGTTTCGTCGAGATGAGCTCTCAGTCTGAGGCTGAAGAGGCCATTGAGAAACTGAATCAGACTGACATGGAAGGCCGGTCTATCACCGTTAATGAAGCCAAACCGCGAGAGCCTCGTAGTGGCGGACCGGGTGGCGGCGGCGGTGGCCGTGGAGGATACGGCGGCGGCGGCGGCGGACGAGACCGCTGGTAGTCGATCCTGTGCATTAGTTTTTGGGGCGTCGAATTGGACGCCCCTTCCCCCTGCCTCTTACCCCCAAGTTTGCTAGCAACGATCCGAACTCATTTGCACTTGGATCGAGTTTGCTTCCCCCTAGCCGCAAAGCCAAGATAATCACGATTAGTCTCCCTCACATTGACTCAAGACAGGCCGTGACAAGTTGGCCTGCTGGGGTCTGTTTGGCGCGTGTTGAAAACTTGCTGGTCTGCCGGCGTCTTGGGCAAATTAAGGCCTTGCTCCCGTTAACTTGAGAGTGCCCATCGGACCGTATGTACGATCGTTCCCTGGAGGGAAGAGGACTTTTCATATTTCAGCTCCCTTCCCTTGTAAATTCTATAGTCGGACGATATAGATATTGGAGGTTTGCACATCATGGCCCACGGACCTTTACAGCTGATGCCCAGAAACGGGTCTCAGGTCCGAACCGGGAAGATTTGCTGAGCCACTCCGACGCTGGGCCCTTTTCCTTTGACCTCAAGCTCACTCTGACTTACTCTGCTTCTCATGGGAGTCCCTCCTTTTTGCTGATCAATTTCAGGTTTCAGAGCTGAGCCCGTCCGCTCAGCTCGGGACTCCCTTTATACTTCCAGAGCTACCATAGTCTCTATCGACTTATTGTTTGGGGTAGATCAACAGACTGTGAGCCATCTAGAAGTCCATTCTTGGCGTCATCCGGGAGGCCCTGCGGTAAATCACTGGTTATCTTGGGGGGAGCAGGTATGATATTGAAAGAGCTAATAAGATGAATTTAGTCTGTTTACTAAACGAAAGAGGGGCATAAGATGGGCGACAAAGGCAAGAAAGATCGGGAAAAGAGCCGAAAGCAAAAAACAAAAAAGGAGGATGCTAAAGCTCAAAAGGCTAAAACGAAACAGGAAAAGACTCAGAAAGATTCTTCTTTGAGATCGTAAGGAAAACAACCTGAAGAAGATCTGATTCCCGCGACGCGTCGGCTTCTACGCAGAGGTCAAAAAGCGCGTGAACCACTATTTTGATGCAAACAGTATTTCCAAAAACGCCGACTGGCGCATGGTTTTGAGAACCGTCTTCATTCGAATCTTGTTTCTAACGGGTTTCAGAAACCGGATGAATATCCATATAAACGGACCCCCCTGTACATCGATCTAAACCCACTTGGAACAAGAGCTGAGATAGGATGGAGTTGGACTGAGTTGGATCTACGCGGGCACAACTCCGGGCACAACCCTGAGGGAGGATTTAGCCTGATCACGAGATATATCGTTCTGGCCTTTCGTGGTATCTTCCTGTCCACAGAACAGTAGGATCGCCATATTTATAGGTGTTCGATATCTCAAGGGCGAGGGGAGGCAGAACAGTCTAGTAATGGGCAGATTGAGCTAGCGCAGAGCCAGAGCTTTTTGGATCGCTTCCTCCGGCAGATTCAGCTTGCGCAGAAACTGCTCATACCGAGGATCATCACGGAGGGAGTCTATTTGCGGGTGGGTTGTCATGGAAGAGGACAAAGGCTCTTCGCTGGCTTTCTCCAACCACTCAAACGCCCTGTCCTTATCACCGATTCTGGCATATCGAAGTGCCATGTCCCAAGCTCTGACGTTCCCTGTTTCGATCTTCTGTTCAATCGAAACTCGCCAGACACCATCCCAGCCGGAGTATCTGAAGGCTTTTTCAAACTTCTCCGACCACTCACCTGAACCCTGTGCTCCGGCACGGTACGCCTCGAACGCTTCCTCGTAGTTCCCCAGTGCATCAGAGGCGTAAAGCAGGAGCCAGTAAGGATTGACAGCATCCGGCTCCAGTTCCAGTGCTTGCTTGGCCAGCGTCGCCGCAGCTTCATAATCTCGTGACATAAGAAGTGGCCAACCCCTGCTTGTAAGTGATCCCGCAGAGAGTCGGTCTTCCGTCTCCGCCCGGCTTTCGACTTCTGCAAGAGCTTCTTCACGGCGACCCAGCCAAAGCAGATAGAAAACGTCTCGTCGAAACTTCGGATCGAGTGCGCTGGCTTTCCGATACTCAGACTCCGCTCCCTCCCAGTCTCTTTCCCAACTCCAGAGAATCCCGGCTCTCAGTTGATGTGCCAAGGCTAATGTTGGGTCGATCTGTATGGCCCGTTCGCTTGCTTCCCTTGACTTTCGATAATCTTCCTCCGACCCAGTTGTCGTGAAGGCGATTCGCCAGTAGGACGAAGCCATCTCAGCATAGGCCAAGGCAAAGCTGGGATCTAACTCGGTGGCTAGTTGGTAGTATTCTATCGCTTTCCGGTTGGCCTCCACTATGTCAGATACCCAGCGATCTTCGTAGTAACGCCCCTTCATGAACGCTTCATAGGCTTCCGGGTTGCTGGTGTAGCGTCTGGCAAGCTGGGCCTGCTCATTGCTCGTAAGCTCAGGCCTGAGAGCTTCTCCAACCTCAGTGGCAATCGCCTCCTGCACCTCAAAGATCTCGGCGAACCTGCGACTGTACTGATCGCCCCACAAGAGTCTGTTGCTACGCCCATCTACCAACTCCACACTGACAATGAGATTCTCTCCCTGATGCAGCAGTGTTCCAATGAGTACAGAGCGAATTCCCAACTCGCTGGCTACGTATTGGGCCTCCGGCTGCTGCCCTCGATATCGCTGAAGCGAGGAACTCGGTATCACCCTCAGGCCAACGAGCTTGGACAGACTGGAACTGATACTCCGGGGAATTCCATCACTCAGGTAATCACTTTCTGGGTCTCCACCAACATTTACGAAGGGCAGCACTGCGATGGAGTCAATCGCTTCCTCAGTGCCTACAGGGGTGGGCCAGAAAGAGATACCGACCATGACAGCGATGAGAACAACAGCTGCCCCAACCACCGGCCACAGCCAACGACGTGATGGGGGCTGCGGGGCCGCCACAAGAGTAGCAGGAACCGACTTCCCCGAGTCGGTATCCCTTTTCAGCCGTTTAAGGTCGGTGAGTAGATCCTTAGCCGAGTGGTACCGGAGGTCTCGGTCCTTCTCCAAAGCCTTACTGATGATATGTTCCAACTCATCGGGCAGCTCAGCATTCAATCGGGTTGGAGCCGTGGGTTCCTTCGTCAGGATCTCCTTGAAAGTGACAGCCGAGGTGTTGCCCTTGAAGGGGAGCGTCCCGGTCGCCATCTCGTAAAGCACGACCCCCAGTGAGAACAGGTCGGTGCGGGTGTCCAGTTCTTCACCCCGAGCCTGTTCGGGGCTCATGTAGGCCACCGTGCCAACAGTGGTACCGGGACTCGTGAGCAGCTCTTCTGCCGCAGCGGTGGCTGCGTGGGAGTCGGTCTTCACCTTGTCCGCAGCCAGCTTCGCAAGTCCGAAATCAAGGATCTTGGCGTCGCCACGTTCCGTGACGTAGATGTTGGTTGGCTTGATGTCTCGGTGGATGATCCCCTTGGAGTGAGCGGCGTCGAGCGCATCCGCCACTTGGATGCCGATGTCGAGAATCCTGTCCGTCTCCAAGACGCCTGCGAGTAGCGGAGCCAGCGGAGCAGAATGTTTGTCCCAGAGATACTGCTTCAGCGTCTGCCCCTTCATGAACTCCATGACGATGAAGGGCTGGCCTTCGTATTCTCCGAGATCGTGGATGGTACAGATATGAGGATGGTTCAGAGAGGAAGCCGCTCGGGCCTCCCGCTGGAAGCGTTCCTGAGCTTGAGCGTTGTCAAAATACTTTTCAGGGAGGAACTTCAGGGCTACCGCTCGACCAAGGCGTGTGTCTTCCGCCAGATAGACGACGCCCATTCCACCACCACCGAGCTTCCCCCTTATCTCGTAATGAGAAACAGTCTGACCTTCCAAAATACTGATTACTTCCTGTTGAGGTTGGAGTTGGGAGTAATCTTAATACGGGAGGTCATCTTCGGGCAAACCTATGGTCGATTGGCTGCATAGAGTTTACTGTTATTGAGAACAGCAGCAGGAACAGGCCCTTAATCGAAAGGCTCATTTCTAGAATTCCTTTAGTTCAGAAACACCCCTAATTGTTATACGGGGTAAGTTTGAAAGAGTTCCTGCGAGTAGCGGAGGCGGGCGAAATGGTAATGTCAATCTAAGGACCGGAGCCCCGATCACAAGATATATCGTCCTGGCCTTCGAAGGCATCTTCCTGTCCACAGAAGAGCTGGATAGCTATAGATATGGCTACCCCATATCTCAAGGGCAAAGGAGGGGCACAGAGCATCCTTTTATCTGTAACTTCAAAGAGGTTGCTCAGACCGATGATGGCCAAGACTTCATCGTGATGGAGTAGGCCGAAGGGCAGACTCTCGATGTCAGAATGGATCAAGGCCGATTGTACTGCTGCGCAGACCTGAAATAGGTTGAAATCTCTAGTTCCGTAGCGTATAGAAAGGATCGAGTGTGCACCTTCAGGCTTAATCGCGAACAGGAGATCTTTCATGAAAGCACTTGAGTCCAGGCGTGGTTTTCTGAAAACGGCAGCCGTCGCTGGAGCGGCTGCGTCCATACCGGTAGTGATCGAGCAACAGGTTGCCGCTAGCCCCCCCAATGAAAAACCTCCGCTACGGATTGGCATCATGACCTATACCCTGGGCAAGGATTGGGATCAGGAGATCCTCATCAAGAACTGCCGGGAGGCTGAATGGGAGCATGCCGAACTGCGTACCACTCATGCTCACGGCGTGGAAGTGGGCCTGTCCAAGTCGCAGCGCGGCGACGTCCGCAAGAGATTCGAAGACGCCGGAATCAAACTGAGCCTTGCCAGCGCATTTGCCTATCATTGGGAAGACGCGGAGAAACTGCGGGATCATATCGAAGGTACGAAGGAATACACGCTGCTGGCTCACGACATCGGCGCTCTCGGCATCCGTGTCTTTCCAAACGCGCTGCCGACCGGTAAAGACTCGGTGGAGAAGACCGTGGCCCAAATTGCCAAGGCCGCCGCGGAAGTTGCTACCTTCGCCAATGATTACGGGGTGGAGATCAGACTGTCGAATCATGGCAAAGGTACCAATCGCGTCCCGGTGATCAGGAGGATTTTGGATTACGCCAATTGCGAGCATCTTTACATGAACTGGAATTGTGACCGAACGGACGTGGAAGACCCCGGCTTTGAGGAAAACTTCAATTCGGTGAAGGACCGGATACGAAACATCCATTTGCACGATCTGACCAGTGAGCAGTATCCATACCGGAGACTATTCGCCCTTCTTCGTGGGGCGAATTACCAGGGGTACTGTGACGCTGAAGTTGGGCAGAGCTGCGAAGCGGTTAAGTTTATGCAGTACTATCGCGCGCTCTTCTTGGCTCTTCAGAATGAACTATAACTGGCAGGACAGGATGGGAGAATGGAAGTCGCGCTCAAACAAGGCTCGGTGACGGCGTGAGACGACTCCCACCGGGCTTCCGACTAGTAGTTAGCAGCCGACTGCCGGTCGCTTGGGAACAACGTCACCGTTTCTGCGGAAACTAGTACCGAGCAATCGGATGTTGTACTGAGTTGGATCTACGCGGGCACAACCCTTTCGTGATACTGCATCTTGTTCAGGGGATAAATCGTCGTGGCCTTCGAAGGTAGTCTTCTGGCCACAGAAGGCCTACATAGCTATATCTTTAGCCACTCCTCTATCTCATGGCCAAGGAGAGGGCGGAGAAGAGCCACTAAGATCGCTGGACCAGTTGACCACGAACAATCGCGACTACTCCCCGAGAATATCCTCATACAAGGTTTCGTACTGCGGAATAATCCTCTTGGAGTCGAAGGCTTCGAGTGCACGTTTCCTCGCACACTTTCGAAAAGTGCGATCGAGTTCCAGATCCGTCAACAAACTCAAGGCCTTCTTCGACATTTCGTGAATATCTCCAACTGGGAGCAGAAAACCGGTTTCGCCATCGACAACGACCTCTGGCAGACCTCCAACGGCAGCAGCAATCACAGGAACACTGCAGGCATGTGCCTCCAAAGCGGTCAAGCCAAAACTCTCCTGTTCACTGGGAAGCACCACCAGATCGGCACAGTTCAGGATTTCTTCTAGATTGTCGAGCTCACCAAGAAATACTACATCCTCCACGAGCTTAAGCTCCTTAACCAGCTGCTGTACGAACAGCCTTTCCGGTCCTTCACCTACCAGCAGCAATTTCGAAGGGATCTCATGTCTGACTCGGTCGAAGATCCGCACCACATCACCGACTCTCTTAACCGGGCGAAAGTTGGAAGCGTGCATCAGAATTTTCTCGCCATTTGGCGCAAAATGCTGTCTCCTGCACTCTTTATTTTCTGGTGTGTATCGTTCAGTATCGATGAAATTGTGAATCACACGCATCTCGCGGGATATATGGAACTCATCGATCGTCCGTTGACGCAAGTAGTTCGAAACGGCGGTTACACCATCCGAGTTCTCAATAGCAAATTGAACCACTCGGTAAAAGGAAATATCTGCGCCAACCAGTGTTATGTCTGTCCCGTGAAGCGTGGTGACCGTCTTAAGCCTGTGAGGGCCCACAATCTGCTTGGCTAAGTAAGCGCTTGCAGCATGTGGGACGGCATAATGTGCGTGAATGACCTCCAGTTCATACTCCAGAACCACGTCAACCAGTTTGGTGGCCAACGAGAGTGCATACGGGGGATACTTGAAAAGGGGATAGGAGGCAACTTCCACCTCATGAATGAAGACATTCTCGTGGTATGCGCTAAGTCGAAAAGGAATAGCGTAGCTCACGATATGAATCTCGTGTCCCCGCTCAGCCAGCCCGAGTGCTAGTTCTGAGGCTACGACTCCACTTCCCCCATGGGTTGGATAGCAGGTTATTCCAATTCTCACTCGAGACTCCTCATAGAAGGCTCCCGCCGTATGTGGAATCAAAGAACTCCACCGGATCATCCAGTCTAAGGGGTTCTCTCACTAGAAACGGTTCACCAAAAGCCGTTCCAATATAAGAACCATACTGCTTAGATCGCGTAATCACCGCCTCCAGAAACTCCGGCCTGCTGATGTTTGTCTCCTGGTCACCAAACCTGTTCTTTTCTGGATGGTCGAATTGGGACTCATAAGCCTGAATGGCCCTTAGTTTCTGATCGTGGAATCCCGAGATATCCACGATGAAGGAGGGCTTGAACTCGTAACGACAGGGATAGAAGACGACCCGGTATGGACGGAAAGCATCCTGGTTCGTCTCTATTCTTTCCAACCCAGCCAGGTACGCAGCTTCTCTTACCAAGATCGAGGCATTGGCGTGATCAGGATGGCGGTCCTCCCAGTAGGGGGCAAGCACAATTCTAGGTCGGTGAGTCCTGATCTCCTGGATCACCTTTAGTTTCTGCGACCGACTGGGTTCGATGAATCCATCTGGGATATCCAGCATTTTGTGCACAGACACACGCATGGCCTTTGCGGCCCGATCGAACTCACCTGCCCGTATCTCTGAGGTACCACGTGTGCTTAGTTCCCCACGAGTCAGGGCAATGACGCCCGTTTCATAGCCCTGGGACGCAAGTTTGATCAAAGTACCTGAGCACGCAAGTTCGACATCATCGGGATGGGCTCCAAAAGCTAAGGCGTCGAGGGGCATAGGAAGTATTATGACATGGTCCCGGCCGCTTTAACGAGGCTGGGGTGTGGGATCGGACACGCCTTTGCGGAAGCTCAACCTGTCGAATTTGGACAGTTCTTGATCGACTACTTTGACTATCGCAAGAGAATCTTGAACGATTATGTCCAGCAACTCTTCATGGATGCCGAGGAAGCAGTGTCACTTAACCGACTTCGAACCTGGATTTGGCTATGGTCGGCTGTGCATAAGAAAGCCCGGGCCTACGAGAAACAAGAAACCTGGCTGCGTAGTCCGAATACTGGACAGTCAACATCATCTCACCCGAAGGTTGAGGACATTTCCAAGGTAAACGCTCCTGGCCCTCTTGCTCGCTCTGTCCTGACTTGGACAGAGTTGGATCTACGCAGGCACAATTCCGGGCACAATGCCTCTCTTGAGTGAAGGCTGGCATCACGGATCGCGTTGTGCCAGACCAAACACGCCGATCACTGGACAGGCTAGCGATCGATTCAATCTCGAAGTCGGCTACTATCACGGACGGCACCATCTGCCGATCGTCTCGCTAAGACCTGCAGCATAAAGAAGCAGAGAGAATCAGAATGACATTGATTCCCGCACTCTCCGGAAGTTCTCGTAGATCTTTCCGTCAGGTCCCTTTCTCAGGCGTCGCTGTCGCTGTCTCTCAACGTCTCCCGGATCCATGTCCGGGCCAGTGTATTCGGCGTTCCCTTTGCCCCACTGGCTTGTATGCTTGATTGCCGCCTGGAACTTGAGTTCCGCAACATCCGTGATGTCTACCTTAAAATTGGGTTCCTTGGAACTCTTAAAGAAGAAATCCACCACCGTGAAGGGCTGCAAGCCTTCATAGATCCGATGATGTGGGAAATACAAATGATACGCAGCCGCGCGGGTCCCATCCAGGGCGACTTTGGCCGCCATTCGATGGTCTGTTTTGTGCCACTGAACCCAGTCAACTCCGGAGTCAAACAAGAACAAGGCATCCGGGCGGTATTTCCTGATAAACCAGCACACCTTTTCAACGAGTTCCTTCTCCGGGACATACTCGAGCATTCCGTCGTCATAGCCCACAAAAAAGATGTTTTCCGGCGGGATTCCGATCACGCCGTTTGCTGCGATGTCTTCCTGTTTCCGAATCGCGGCAAGTCTCTCACTGGTCATTTCCAGGTCGCGAGAGCCTTTGTTCCCGCTGGTAAGATGGACGATGTAGACAGTGTTTCCATTCTTGATGAGTTTCGCAAAGGTCCCTGCGCAGGAAACCTCGTCATCCGGATGAGCGCCGATAAACATCACTGTTTTTCCACGCCACTCATTAATGTCTTCCGGATTGGCCTCGCGGGCCCGGCTTCTGTCCTGGACCATTCTGGTCTGCTGGCTAGTTGCCTGCACCAGGAATCCCAGCGCCAACAGAATCGCCACCAACACTCCGATAACAGAGTATTTGACTTTCATTTCGAGTTCCTCCCTTAATCTGCGGATTCTTGAAAATAATGGTTAAGAGGGTCAATACGCTAATACCACACTGTTCTCTTAGAGGAAAGAGGCCGAAGGTGGCGACTGGGAAGAGACGGTTGACTTGGTGAAAAAGCGCCGGGGCCTGGAGCGAAACGGACTATGCTGGATATTTGAATCAGTTCTTTGAATTCATCTTGGAATTCACCCGATGAAACGCGACTGCTGCCCATTCCCTGAGTGATGTTGTACCCGTCTTCATTGACCCATTGCCTGCCTCACGGAACACGGTCACATTTGATGGCTAGGCTAATCCTGACCGGCAGCCGAGAATTTCGTCGAGTTTTGGCTCCAGTGAGTTGGAGTTGGATCTACGCGGGCACAATTCCAGGCACAACCCTTTGGGAGGGTCATTCCCCGATACCCCATATATCGTCCGGGCCTTTCTTTATATCTTCCTGTCTACAGAAGTGATGGGCAGCTATATCTATAACCACCTCCAATCTCACGTGCAGGGAGAGAGCAGGGAGAAATGCTCGTAACGGGTGGAGATATCGAGCCCACATAGATTCACCGAGTCTCGACCAGTGCGAAATCTATGGATTGGCTGATCATCTGCTACTCTGTGGGAAAGAGGCGTTTGAGTTCTTCAAACCAGTTGAGCACAAGATTCAGTTGTCTCGTTGACTGCTGGCCTCTTTGGGTCATCACGAACCGCTTCCCGTCGGACTTGATATCGTAATTTCGAAAGATATGGAACTCACCCACCTCATAGCGCCCCTCGATCAGTGTGGAAGGCGTCTCAGCTTTAAACTCTGGATGTGTTTCAATTGGCACGGCCATCACACGCCTCCAATCACGGTAGAACAGCTCCCG
>JAUWTT010000210.1 GCA_030614585.1 Acidobacteriota bacterium | reverse complement strand
GAAAAGCTCCTGGTCGAACTGGCCGCGCTCAATGAGCGCATACGACAACTCGAAGGTGAAGAGTGAAGAGGCAAAGAAAGGTCGAACGACGAACGACGAACGACGAACAGGGACCCGCGTCTGCGGGTGCAACATCCCGTCTCGTGCTCTTTCTCCTGACCCTGGCTGCAGCAATGACGTTCGCTGTGGCGGCCCAGCCCGTCGAGTCAGCGTCGGACGAGGTTCTGATCCATTTGGAGCGTGGAGCCTACCGAGAGGCTGCCGAGAAGCTTGCCGAGCTTTCAAACCCGAATCCATTCCAACTCCGCCTCACAGTCGAAGTGCACGATACCCTCGGACAATATGATCAAGCACAGGCCGCCGCTCGAAGGCTCCTGGCGTTCAGAGGCTCGGCTCGGCTCCCGGGAAACATGGCTCAAGTAGCGTATGCCCTTTGGTATCTGCAAAGGTGGGAAGATGCCAATCAGGTCTACATCGAGGCCACTCAGGGAACCGAGCCCCCGAGGTCTCTTTACGTTGACTGGGGAAACTTGTACCTCGAGAAATACAACCCCGCTGAGGCCGAATCCATCTTTGGGGATGCTCTCGAAGCGAACTCAGGCACCGAGAAACCAACCCGATGGGGAGAAGCCGACGTTTTTCTGGGTCTATCGAAAAGCTTCCGCGACCAATCGAAGTCAGGCGCCGCGACTCAAGCCCTGGATGAGGCGATCACACGCGCACCTGACAACCCACGAGTGCTCGCCTACCAGGTAGCCTTGTCCCTGCAAGCGGAGGACTGGAGCAAAGCCGCGGAACTTCTGGACCAGGGATTCGAACAAGCCCCCGGCAACCTTGAACTCTTGGAGCTGAAATGTGCGCAAGCCTATTTCACCGAGAGCCCTGAGGAGTTTGAAAAGACGAAACAAGAAGTCCTCAGCGTCAATCCCCGTGACGGTGGGCTCTATGAGCTTCTAGGTGATCTCGCTGTTACCAAGCGCCGCCAGGAAGAAGCTGTCGAATTCTACGGAAAAGCCTTTGAGCTGAACCCCACCAGATGGTCGGCACTGGCTTCAAAGGGTATTAATCTGCTGCGCCTGGGCCGAGAGGAAGAAGGGATTGCCGCCCTCGAGGAGTCCTACGCCAGCGACCCCTACAACATCTGGACCGTTAATACGCTCCGACTCATCGACAGCCTCGACCGTTTCCAACTTTTCGAGACTCCACATTTTAGAATTCGACTTCATCAGAAAGAGGCCTCAGCTCTCCGCCCATACGTTGAGGAACTGCTGGAGAGGTCATTGGTGACTCTCCAGGAAAGATACGACCACTCGGTGGGAGGCAAAGTTGTCTTCGAGATGTACAGCGACCACGAGGACTTCGCCGTTCGAACCCTGGGAATGCCGGGATTGGGCGCACTTGGGGCGACTTTCGGCCGCGTCGTAGCGATGGACTCCCCCTCTGCCCGTCCCAAGGGACAGTTTCACTGGGCTTCGACCCTTTGGCATGAGGTCGCTCACGTGGTCACTTTGTCATTGAGTAAGAATCGAGTCCCAAGGTGGTTGACTGAGGGCCTGTCCATGGTGGATGAGAGGGAAGGCGGCCCCGGCTGGGGCGACGACATGTCCATTGCGTATGTCCGTGCCTGGGAGAAGGACAGACTCCTTCCCCTGGCTGACCTGAATTCCGGTTTCGTTCGCCCGGAATCAGGAGAGCAACTGAGCCTCAGCTACCTTCAAGCCGGCTGGGTCTGCGAGTATCTGGAACGGGTGTACGGGATGGAGCGGATCCGCGAGATGCTGATCCAGTACGGCGAAGAAAAAACCAGCGACGAGGTCTTCAAGGAGGTTCTGGGTAAAACAGTTGAAGAGGTAGACGCAGATTTTGGTGCAGAGACGGAACAGCTGTTGAAGCCGCTGGCTGCACGGCTGGAAGAACCAACCGAATCCCTGGACGGGCGTGAAGACTTGGAATCAGCTCTGCTGGAGAAGCCCGAAAACTACTTTCTCAATCTGGGGATGGCCAGAACCCTGATTTCCGAAGATCAGAAGCCGGACGCTATTCCCTACCTGCAGAAAGCGATTGAGCTCTTTCCGCAGCATGCAGGTCCAGACAGCCCCTACCCGCTACTCACCAAGCTTCTACTTGACGAAAAAAATGAAGAGGAAGCCATAGCCGTCCTCCAATCCTGGTGGCATAGGTCGCCACTCTCTCTCGAGAACGCACTACAGCTCTCGAAACTCTTGCGCACGCACTCCAGGCTTGAGGAGGCGGCTCAGACCCTCGAAGAGGCACTGTATCTCGATCCTCTTTCACCGGAATTGCATCAAAATCTTGGAACCCTCTACCTGGACCTCAGTGACGCGGAAACGGCGGTTCGCGAATTCAAGGTTCTTCTGGCGCTGAATCCGGTGGACCGGGCCGGTGCACACTACAACCTGGCGACGGCTCTGTCTCAAACCGGCCAGGCATCTGAAGCTCGGAGGCAGGTGCTGCTGTCACTGGAAATCGCACCCGGCTTCGATGATGCACAAAGACTGCTTTTGGAGTTGGTACGACAATGAAGAAAGCAAAGTTGTTCCTGTATTCAGTAATTCTCGTGGCGGCATTGGCGGTGATGGTCTGGCCGGGGAATGGACTCGATCTGGAGACAGAGCAAGCCAGGATCGACCCAAATGTCTTCAACTTCGTCCGTATCCGTTACAACGGGTTCGTTGGTTCATGGATGGGCGGCCGAATGGGCGTTCCACCCTGGATGCACGACTACGACAGAGCCGAACGGAACTTCCTGAAAATCCTGTCCGAGCTCACCACCATCGAGACAACCGAGGAATCGTACCTGATTCTTGATCTCGATGACCCGCGCATCATGAACTACCCGATCCTCTACGTCAGCGAGCCGGGCTACTGGAACTGTACTGAGGCGGAAACAGGCAACCTGCGGGAGTATCTGCTCAGAGGTGGCTTCGTGATTTTCGACGATTTCCGGGATAACCCTGGTGAGTGGAACAATTTTACGTCCTGTATGAATGAAGTTTTTCCTGACAGGTCTATGGAGAGACTGACCATCGATCACCCCGTCTTCAACTGTTTCTATAACATCGAAAGTCTGGATATGGTTCCGCCCTACGGCGTCCCGGGGGTCCCCGAGTTTTATGGAATGTCCGACGATAAAGGGCGGCTTCAAGTGGTGGCTAATTTCAACAACGATATCGGAGATTACTGGGAATGGTCAGATCAGAGCCTTGTCCCGATGCAACTCTCGAACGAAGCATATAAGTTTGGAATCAATTACATCGTGTACGCACTGACTCATTAGAGGAACAGCAGCGAGGAGAACCGAATGAACCCAGAAGTTGAAACGCAAGAGGAACCGATCGCAGAGCAGATCGATTCGATGCTCGATTCCCAGAAGCGGATTCTGGTAGAGTTGCGCAAGATCATTGTTGGCCAGGACGAGGTCATCGAGGAGGTCCTGACCGCTATATATGTCGGCGGGCACTCATTGATCACCGGACTCCCCGGCCTCGCCAAAACCCTGTTAGTCCGCACAATTGCCAAAACCCTTGGGCTTTCATTCAAGCGGATCCAGTTCACCCCCGACCTGATGCCGGCCGACATCACCGGCACCGAGATCATTGAAGAAGACCGCAGCACGGGCAAAAGGCACCTGGAGTTCATACCGGGGCCAATCTTTTCGAATCTCGTTCTGGCCGACGAGATAAACCGGACGCCCCCGAAGACTCAGGCTGCTCTTCTGGAAGCAATGCAGGAGAAGCGGGTTACGGTCGCCGGAAAAACCTATACCCTGAAGCCTCCGTTCTTTGTCCTCGCTACTCAGAATCCGATCGAGTTGGAAGGCACCTACCCGCTCCCGGAAGCCCAACTGGACCGTTTCATGTTGAACATTGTCATCGATTACCTGGGAGAACAGGAGGAGATCGACGTGGTCAACCGGACCACCGGGAAACCGCCGGAAGCCATCGAAAAGGTCGTTTCGGGTGACGAAATTCTGAGCTACCAGGAACTGATACGGAAGATCCCTGCTTCGGAAGACGTAACCCGCTATGCGGTGCGTCTCGCCCGTGCCAGCCGGCCCGGCAGTCCTGAGGCGCCCGATTTTATCAACGAGTGGCTCAATTACGGGGCCAGTCTCCGCGCCTCACAGTATCTCATCCTCGGAGGAAAGGTCCGCGCCTTGATGCACGGCCGGTACAACGTGGCTTGCGAAGACATCAGAGCCCTCGCCAAACCCGTCCTCCGGCACAGGATACTGACCAATTTCCATGCCGATTCGGAAAACGTGAAGGTCGATGAGATCATCGGCCGCCTAATCGAAACCGTCCCAGAGCCCGGCTCGGAGCTTAAATGAAAGGCCACGCCGCATTATCCACTCGATTCATTGATCCCAAGATTCTGGCCAGCGCCAACAATCTTCACCTGGTCGCCAGAACGGTGGTCGAAGGCTTCGTGGCCGGACTGCACCGATCGCCTTATCACGGCTTTAGCATGGAGTTCGCCGAGTACCGGGAATACTCTCCGGGAGACGATACACGCAGTGTCGATTGGAAAGTCTACGGGAGAACCGACCGCTTCTACGTCAAGAAGTTCGAAGGAGACACAAACACGCAAGTCTTCTTGCTCGTGGACACAAGCAAGAGCATGTTCTTTTCCTCCAACGAGATCTCGAAGATCGATTATGCTCGGTTCCTGGCCGCCTCACTGGCCTACTTTTCCACTCGTCAGAGCGACGCCGTCGGTATGATCAGCTTTGATTCGACCATTGGACAAGTGACTCCCCCCAGAACACGCCATGGCCAGCTCATGACTCTGCTGCGCCACCTGGAAACTATCAAGCCTGGGGGCAAGACTCGCATCGCCGAGACGCTTAAGGAGTTTTCGCGCTTCGTACGCAAAAGAAGCCTCGTCATCTTGATCAGCGACTTCTATGAAGATCCGGAAGAACTGGCTAAGGCGCTGCGATTCTTTCACTACAGGGGTAATGACGTGCTCCTGTTTCACGTTCTTGATCCGCTGGAACTGGAGATGCCCCTCGAAGGCGTCGCGACCCTGGAAGACATCGAGACCGGTGAGCAGATACCTTTCACCTCTGAACATTCCCGGGAAGCGTACTTACGGGAACTTAACGGCCATATGACGGCATTGAAGAAAGAGTGTCGAAACGTCAAGATTGACTATGAAGTGCTGAGGACAGACCAACCGCTCGACGCGGCCTTGTTCCGTTATCTATCAGCTCGTAGCAGGAGGATTTAATTGCAGTTCCTGACACCACTTGTTTGGCTTGCTGCGGCTGCCGTGATCGTCCCGGTGGTCCTGCACCTGACCAGGAAAGAGACGAGAAGGCCCATGCTCTTCTCGTCGCTGATGTTCCTGCGGAGAATCCCTATCCACGAAGTTCGCCGACGGAATATCCGCAATCCTCTGCTTCTGCTCTTGAGGTGCCTGGCCATCCTTTTGCTGGTCGCTGCTTTCGCCCATCCCGTTGCTGGATTCTTCCACTTTGACTCAACCTCGGCCGAATTGCAGCAATCGGTGGTTATTCTTGTAGACCGCTCCCTCAGCATGTCTCGCGAGGCTGTCTGGGAGCGAGCTGTCGATGCGGCTCTGGAACGGGTGCAGGCACTCAAACCGGGCGATGAGGCTCTGCTCATTCAGTTCGCCCAGCGGGCCGAGACGCTCACTGGATGGGAACGGCAAAGTGGCCGGCTCACTCGTTCGATTCGCGATCGCTTGCAGCCGTCAGCCGAGTCGACTTCCTATGCGGCAGGCCTCGATCTTGCGGCCCAGCAGTTGGAACAGGCTACCAGCCCCTCCAAAGAGATCTTTCTGATTACCGACCTGCAGTCGGCAGGGCTCGACCTCGATGCCATGTCTCAGGTACAGATCCCCGGTGACGTCCGATTCAGTTTAAAAGACGTGGGCGAGCCTGCCCGTAACGCCTTTATCGAGGAAGTACGCCTTCAAAGACAAGTCTACTCGGACACCTACCCGCATTCGATAGTGGCTCGAATATCTTTGAGTGACTCGCAAAAAGACCGTTCCGACCGGGATTTGCGTAGTGAGATTCAACTCTATCTTGGTGAAACAATGATCGACCGGCAGAGCTTCGAACTGAGTGGAGAAGGTTCGGCGACGGTCACGTTCGACCCCTTCGAAATCGGAGAAGGCGCCATCCGCGGCAGGCTGGTCCTCGACTTGCGAGATGATTTGGCTGCCGACGATGTCTACTACTTTGTAGTCGAACGGACAAATCCGTTCCGAATCGTTCTACTGAGCGGGCAGAGCGATACCCCTATCTACCTGAAAGACGCTCTCGAGTCCGGCCGGAACCTTCCTTTTGTCGTAACTAATTCCGCCGATAACCAGACCTGGGATGAGAACGAGGCCTCCGTTGTCGTTCTGGACAATGTGCCACGCCCTCGCAACCAATCACTTCACCAACACCTGGAGCGAGGTGGAAGCCTGATCATCGCATTGGGCAAAGACATCCAGCCCTCCGCCTACGAGAGTGCGCTGGGTGACAGCATGCCCTGTCAGATCATCGAGAAACGGTTCGCGGGCACCGACGGATCGCGGTTCGTGTCGATCACTGAGGTGACGGAAAGTCACCCCATCTTCGAGCCGTTCCTGCAGACCCAGGAAAACGCCCTCACAAATGTCCAGTTCTACGGTTACTGGAAACTGGAGCCTCGGCCCGAGAGCCAGGTCCTGGCCCGATTCGACAACGGGGATCCCGCGCTGATCGAACAGAAGGTTGGGGGCGGAAAAGTTCTGGTTTTCGCCTCATCACTGGGACGAGTCTGGTCCGATTTCCCTCTACGTAGCGCCTACGTTTCATTCTGGCAAAGGACGGTGCAATACATGGGTCAATGGGGGCAGCAGCCGGCTTCGTTGACGGTGAACCAGATCCTGTCCCTGGAAGATTGGAACGGTAGTGGTGAACCGGTGGAGAATGGGAAGACGTGGGATTTTCTGGACCCCCGGGGCCAGCGCTTACTGACTCTTGACTCGCAGCGACCCGAGTCGATCCGGCTGGAATCGGCCGGTT
>JAUWTT010000561.1 GCA_030614585.1 Acidobacteriota bacterium | reverse complement strand
CCAGCATTGAATCGTCTGGTGAAAGAACGACTGCCGTTCCGTACGGAATACCAAGCGAAACATCGGCCCCCAATTCCACGCTGAGATGACGGGTGGGGAGAGGCACAGGCGGTGTTGGCCATAGGATCCAGAGAGATGTGAGCAGGGACAACGCCAATATGCCCGCTAGTGCCCACGGTACGAGCCGTCGCCAGAGCGGTGCACCCTCGACTCCGGGAGCAGCTGCCGCACTCTGATCTTCCGAAGGGGCCGCCAGATAGTCTTCGATGGCGATCCGAGCTTCAGAAATGGATGAGAGCCGTCGACGTAGATCGCGCTCCAAGCAACGGGCAGTTAACTTACGCAGGCTCTGAGGAATTCTTGCAGAAAAGCTGTCGACATCGATCTGCTTCGTGATGACATGAGCCATTACTTCGGAAAGGTCTTCCCCTTGAAAAGCCTGCTTACCTGTGAGCATTTCATACAGCAAAGCCCCGAATGCCCAAATATCCGCCCTCCGGTCCACTGGCTTTCCTCTAGCCTGTTCAGGGCTCATGTAAGCTGCCGTCCCTAGGATGACCCCGGCCTGAGTAGCCGCCATCGTCAAAGTCGGGGAGTGGGTAAGATTCGAATCAGTTTCAGGAGTTTCCTCCAAGGCTTTGGCGAGCCCGAAATCGAGAATCTTGACCTTGCCTTCTTGCGTCAGCTTGATATTGGCCGGTTTCAGGTCTCGGTGAATAATCCCCTTCTCATGAGCATCCTCAAGGGCTTCTGCAATTTGCAGTGCTATCGGTAATGCTTCGTCAAACGGAATGGGCCCCCGGGCTATTCGTTCGGAGAGGTCCTCACCTTCCACCAGTTCCATTGCCAAGGCTTTCGTACCATTATCTTCTTCGAGACCGTAAATAGCAGCAATATGCGGATGGTTTAGAGACGCAAGCAGTTGAGCTTCCCGTTCGAAACGCCCCATGCGTTGCCTGTCTTGAGCAAACACCTGGGGCAAAACCTTCAGAGCGACATCACGGTTTAGACGGGTGTCCCGGGCACGGTACACTTCCCCCATGCCGCCTTCACCTATCTTGTCAGTAATCTTGTAGTGCGAGACAGTTCGACCGATCATTGTTCTTAGAATCTCTTCCCGGAGTGAGTTGCCACACATATCATCTGCAACTGGAGTATTGATGTGAATGATAAGACAATCGTCCAGTAGATGCAAGACGCACAGTTCCTAGGACTGTTTAGCGAATTGCCTTCTATCTTGGCCTGAGTTGTACTGAGTTGGATTCCCGCGGGCACAAGTCCGGGCACAACCCAGCAGGAGGATCTGGCCTGGTTTACGAGATATATCTTCATGGCGTTCGAAGGTATCTTCCTGACCACAGAAGAGCCGGGTAGCTATATCTATGGGTACACCCATATCTCAAGGTGAAAAAGTTATCTTTCTATTAATCCCAGGGCTTTTTCGAGGACCTCATCCCTACCTTCGGATACCCCCTTGAGGGTCCGCGAAACAGGAACGGTGGGCTGAATACCGATCAGGTGATGTTGTGATTCGTCGTGCTTGAGAACCTTCATCCCGGTCCACCTGATCTGGTAATTTCCCGGAAGCGTAAAGGAGTTTACGGTTCCGTTGGTTCCTGCCGTGGGTTCACCCACGATCTCGGCCAGCTGGTAGTGTTCGATGATGCCCATGAAAGACTCGGCATAGCTGATGGCACGTGCGTCTGTCAGAAAGACTACCTTTCCTTTCAACTTCGGCCACCTTGGCTGAAGGAGCCACCTGCCCGTCGTTTTGGTGAACAGATCCGGGTGAAAATGGTATAGAAACTGCGGTACAACTGATCGAAGTCGCCATGTCAGGAGTTGACTGATGGGAAAACGAAACCAAACACTCAAAGCATTGGGGATTGGTCTTTCGGGAGTAGCCGCGCTGACAATCTATAGATGGGTGCTGCGGCCTCGGATCTTGGGGTGGGGCGCGTCAAAGCAAGAGGTCACCAGCCCAATGCTCGGAGATGAATTGCTTCCCAATCCCGTCACAGTCACCACCCGAGCAATCCAAATCAACGCGCCCGTTGAAAAAGTCTGGCCCTGGCTAGCGCAGATCGGGCAGGGGCGCGGCGGGTTTTACAGCTACGATTGGCTGGAAAACATCTTCGGCATGGACATCCAAAACGCCGACCGCCTTCTCCCCGAACACCAAAACCTCGCAGTGGGTGATTTGGTACCATTCTGGCAAGGCTCGGGTGTGGCCGTCCGAGAAATTGATCCACCCCACTTGTTGGTTCTGGGGGGATCATTCGACTCCACGTCCACAGAAGTCGGCGGTACCTGGACCTTCTTGCTCCGCCCCCTGGATGCCGCGACTTCTCGCCTGATCGTACGAACCCGCATTGCCGAATTTTCACCACCCTGGCTGAGCCACATTTTCAGTTTCGCTCTGCTCGAACCCGCACATTTCATCATGGAGCGTCGTATGCTTCTGGGTATCAAAGACCGATCCGAAAGATAGCAACTCCAATCGGAATGCAGGATTTTCGCACAGAGGACGTCCCCTATATTTACGAAGACCAGTGGTGCTTGTTCAGGCAACTGTTGTTGAGTCCGGACCACTCTTCCCCAAAAGGCAGAGCCAGCCTACTTGAGATCCTGTCGTTCCTCGTTACATACATGTTTGAACACAGAGAGAACGGGGGAAATGCTTGTAGAATCATGCGTTCCAGGGCCGATCGAAATCATTAACAACGCTTCCCTGATCAAGCACCCAAATTCCTCAGAAGACCTTCCAGCCGTTCATGAGGGTTATGCTCTGATCACAACATAAATCGTCCGGGCCTTCGAAGGTATCTCCCGTGCGTCAGAAGACCTGGGCAGCCATAGATATAGCCACCCCCATATCTCAAAGCCAAGGAGAGGGCAGGTATACCTACTGAGCAGGGACCTAACCCGGGATTATCCTGCCTCAAGCTCGCTGGTACCTCGACAACTTGACAGGGCCCGAGAGCCCACTTGATTATTAGACTATGAAACGCGAAACTCTAGGAAACTCAATCCCCGAGGCCCAGGGAATCGAGCACCAGCATCCGCATTTCGCCCTTCATTTCGCTAATTGTTGACGACATAGCCGGATCATTGACCAGGTTATTAAGCTCCTATGGATCCTGTTCTAAATTGTAGAGTTCGCCTTCATCTTCAAAGCGAATCCAGCGGATATATTTGTACGTTCCCTTACGAACAATTCGGTAATCAAGTTGTGCTGTCCAGGGGAATGGGTTCTCATGGCTATAGAACTCGATCAGAATCGCTTCATGTACGGTTCTTTGTTCTCCCTTTAATAGTGGAAGCAGTGACTTACCCTGAATATGGT
>JAUWTT010000281.1 GCA_030614585.1 Acidobacteriota bacterium | reverse complement strand
CGGACTGAATGCAACCACAAAAGCACAAAAACACACGAATCCTGTTAGCTTTTGGGTTTGCTCCCTGATGAAGCGGTTTTACAGGAACGTTGGAGTTTCTTCAGCCCCCATAAGAAGAGAATTCTAGTGCTTTTGTGATTTAGTGGTTAACCCGCTTGAAGAGATTTAGTTCAAATCAGGCCCACTTTCCGGCCCACCTCGGCGAATGCCTGAACGGCACGATCGAGCTGCTCCTTTGAATGGGCAGCAGAAACCTGTACCCGGATCCGCGCCTCACCCCTGGGCACCACAGGGAAGCTGAATCCCACCACGAAGATACCGCGATCATTGAGCATTCGGGCCATCTCGACAGTAGCCTTCTCTTCCCCGATCATGATCGGTACGATGGGGTGAATACCTTCCTGGATATTGAAGCCTTGGCCCGTCATTTCCCCGCGGAAATGGCGTGTGTTCGCGTGCAGCTTCTGGATCAGGTCCTGCCGTTCGTTGATAATCTCAAGTGCTCTGATCGATGCGGCCACCACCGGAGGAGCGACCGTATTCGAAAACAGGTAAGGACGGGACCTCTGGCGGAGTAATTCAATGACTTCCTTACGCCCTGTTGTAAAGCCGCCTGAGGCTCCCCCAGCCGCTTTACCGAGGGTGCTTGTGATGATGTCGATTCGCTCAGTCACCCCGAAATGTTCGGGCGTGCCACGTCCCGTCGCTCCCATGAATCCGGTAGCGTGGCATTCATCTATCATCACCATCGCCCCATATCGATCCGCGAGATCGCATATCTCGGGCAGAGGGGCAAGGTCCCCATGCATACTGAATACGCCGTCGGTCGCAATCAGTCGCATCCGTGAGTCTGTGGATTCCTTGAGCCTGGCTTCGAGTTCGCCCATGTCTGCGTGAGGATAGATCTTGCGCTGAGCTTTACAGAGACGAACCCCGTCGATGATGCTGGCATGGTTAAGGGCGTCACTGATCACCACATCGGCATGTCCCAGAATCGTCTCAAAAAGCCCGCCGTTGGCATCAAAACAGGACGCGTAGAGAATCGTGTCCTCAGTTCCGAAAAAGTTAGAGAGCCTGCTCTCCAGCTCCTTGTGAATGTCCTGAGTACCACATATAAAGCGTACGGAAGCCATGCCAAAACCTCGTTCCGTCAAGGCTTCCCCTGCTGCCCGAACTACCTCAGGATCATTAGCCAGCCCAAGGTAGTTGTTAGCACAAAGGTTGATCGCTTCACCTTCGTCAGTGTCTACACGCGATCCCTGAGGCGAGCGAATGACACGTTCTCGCTTGTAAAGTCCCTTTTCGCGAATTCCATCCAGTTCCGCACTGAACAAACCCTTGAATTGTTCGCTGTACATTGTTACTGCCTTTCCCAATTACCACTCTTACTGAGCGTTGGAGCAGATAACCCCAACAGCGCAGATTCTATCAACTCGCCGGTATCGGACCAACGGGGCCTAAAGCGCAATTGCAGATTAGCTCACCACAAAGACACCAGGGACACCAAGAATCAACGGGTTTACCTTGACCACACCCAAGTGGCTGAATCAGCAGTTAAGACTAACTGGTCTCTCATTGGGGCTCCTGACGGACACTTGGTGACCTTGGTGTCCTGGTGGTTTAAGTCATCCGGGCCAGAATAACGAGTGAGAGGACACACTGAACATTTGGCGAATTGATTCCGTTGTGCTTTAACATGAGGGGAAGTGCATGAGTAAGGGCAAGAGGTTCAGGCTGACTTTCTTCGTTCTGGGTGCAGCGCTCGTATTGGTCGTTGGTTTCATAGCCTTCAGCAATGTATTCCGTTCTGAAGCTTCTGTTCCCGAGGAACGCCTGGTAGAAATCAAACGCGGAAACCTGGCTTTGTCGGTGGTTGCTACGGGTTCAATCGAGCCGGTTACAACGGTCGAATTGAAATCCAAATCGAGCGGTCTGGTGCAGAGCATCTACGTGGAGGAGGGGGATCTCGTTCGGGAGGGACAGATCCTGATCGAGCTGGATAAAGAGCTTCTCCGTGCCGAGTTACGGGAAACGGAGGCAAACCGCCTAGCGGCCATCGCACGACAGCAGGAAGCCGAGTCCAATCACCTGTCCGCCGTCAACATGAAGCAGAAGCTGGGGCTGGATGTCAATAACCTGGAGGATAAGGTTGCGTTTCATAAGAAACAAGTCAACCGTTACGAGAACCTGTCCAGGGAGAAACTGATTCCCCACTCGGAACTGGAGGTCCGGGAACGCCAACTCCAGGAAGCGACCTTTGAACTTGCAGCCCTCAAGTCGGAGTTGCTGATGCAGGATTCCAGAATCGGAGCGGCTGAGAAAGCGGTTGCCCGCGTGGCGGCGGAGGTTTCGCAAGCTCAGGCGGTTCTCGACAGAGCCGCAGAGAACCTGAGGAACTCCACGATTCGGTCACCATTGACAGGTACCATTCTGAAACGCCACGGGGAGGTTGGAGATGCGGTTTCCTCAATCCTTCAACTCGGGTCACAGGCCACGCTGCTCATGACTTTGGGAGATATGGCCGAAGTCTTCTTCGAGGGTCGTGTTGATGAAACCGACATCGGCAAGATCTTTGTAGGTCAACAGGCCCGTGTGAAGGTGGACGCCTACAGAGATCGCCCATTTCCCGGAAAAGTGCTGCGAATAGCTCCCCTCGGCGAAGAAGAGGATAACGTGATCGGATTCGAAATTCGTGTATCGATTGCCGACCCCGAACAGATATTGCGGGCTCAGATGAGTGCGAACGCTGAAATCATCATCGAAGAGAAAGAAGACATTCTTCTTATCCCTGAAAACGCAGTCGTGTACGGCAAGGATCGAAACACCTTTGCCGAAGTCTATGATCCTGCAGAGGAGAACCAGAGCAGAAGGGTTCAGATCGAAATAGGGATCAGTGATGGGACAACGACCGAACTGGTTTCGGGTCTGCCAGAAGGAGAAACAGTAATCACAACTGACACTGGAGGTCTCATTTAGAAGAGAGATCCATTCCAGGGCCGGAATCGTACAGGAAACTCACTCCTCAGACACTGAAACATTATGTCTGCGGCAATACTTACCCAAATTTTTCATACGCTCCGGGCGAACAAGCTGCGCAGCCTGCTGACGATGTTCGGGATTGGCTGGGGTGTGCTTTCGATCATCCTGATGACAGCGTCAGGCGAGGGATTCAAGATAGCCCAGCATGAAAGCTTGAAGCTGCTGGGCAAAGATATCCTGATCATTTGGGGTGGCCGAACTTCTCTTCAAGCAAAGGGCTTCCAGGCCGGTCGAGACATCCGACTCGAGGTGTCTGACTACGAAGTGATAAGGGACAAAGCCACCTACATCAGCCATGTGAGCCCGGAGATCATCCGCGGCGACCTGGTCGCGAAAACGACGTTGAATTATGGAACGTTCAGCACTCGTGGTGTAGTTCCAGCGTACCAGTGGATGCGAACCATCACGGTCGAGTGGGGCAGGCTGCTGAACCCCGCAGATGAGTCTGAAGCCAGGCTTGTTGCCGTAATCGGCTCTGAGGTCAACAAACAGCTCTTCAATGAGGCCATTTCCGTCGGTGACACCATGACACTGAATGGACATCCTTTCACTGTCATTGGAATCCTGCCTCACAAGGAGCTCAACAACACCTACCAGGGCCAGGACCACAGCGCCATCTTCATCCCCTACAGCACTATGAGAAGGCTATTCTCTAACCCATATTTGGGAAGCAATCCAAGGCTGGTAAATAACCTGATTGCAACTCCGATTCGGCACGAATTCTGGGCTGAAGCGGAGAGAGAGGTCAGGCAGCTTCTGGGTGAAAAGAAGCACTTCGACCCAAGTGATGAGGATGCCGTGGGTATTTGGAACACCGCGAAGCAAGTGGAGATGATGGACATCATGATGAGCTCAATGCAGTGGTTCCTGGGTACCGTTGGGCTCGTTACGCTCCTGCTGGGGGCGGTGGGCGTCATCAACATCATGCTCGTTTCAGTTCGAGAGCGAACGGTGGAGATCGGACTCAGAAAGTCAGTTGGAGCCCGCCGGCGTGACATCCTCTGGCAATTCTTCATGGAGTCGCTTGCCATCACGATGACAGCAGGAGGGATAGGAATGCTAACGGGCTGGCTTCTCTGCGAGGCAATCAACCAACTACCCTTTGAAGAAATGGTCTTTGCCGGGATGATCATTTCGCCCGAAATTGCTCTGATCGCTTTCGGAGCACTAGTTCTGATTGGAATGGGTGCTGGAATCTATCCTGCCTATATGGCAGCCCAGTTGGACCCAATTGAAGCATTGAGGTTTGAGGCCGGTTAGGCCTGCCAAGGTCGAAGGAATGAGTTAAGTCGAAAATGGTACTGGAAATCTTCAAACGAGCTCTCAGCAGCCTTGCGCGAAACCGCGCTCGTACATTCCTTACACTGACAGGAATCAGCTGGGGTGTCGCCTGCTTTGTGATTCTCTTTGCCTATGGGGACGGCTTCGCGCATGCCATTCAACTTGGCTTGTCTCATTACGGCCATAACGTTTGCGTCATCTGGAATGGACAGACGAGCAATCAGGTGGGTGGCCAACGGGCAGGACGTCGCGTCCGGATGGAGATGAGAGACGTCGATGACATTCGCGCCGGGGCTCCATTGATCAGTCGAGTCAGCCCGGAGATCTTCAGAGAGTACCCAATCAGAAGCGCAAACCGCGTTACCAGTGCGGGAGTCAGGGGAGTCAACCACGAATATGGCCTAATGCGGGGACACTACATTCAAGAAGGACGGCGAATCTCGTCTGAGGATGTGCAGTTAGGACGTAGGGTAGCCATCCTGGGCAGAGATATGCGCGTAAAACTTTTCTCGGAAGCCCCGGCCCTCGGCGAAGAAATCAGAATCAACGGACTCTCCTTCACAGTGATCGGGGCCCTTCAGAAGAAAGTGGCTATGAGCAACTACTTTCGCCCTGATGATCAATGCATCTTTGTCCCCCATACGGCAATCGCAGCCCTGACCTCGACCCGGTATCTCAGTGTCCTGGTGGTCCAGAGCGTCAACCCGGCCTTCGAGGACAAGGCATTGATGCAGGTTAAGCAAGTCCTTGGGCGAAACCACAACTTCGACCCCAACGATGAACGTGCCTTGATTATGAATCGATGGCGGTTCATGCAGAATATCTTCGATGGAATTCAAATAGGAATGAAGATCCTCCTTGTGGTGATTGGGATTCTGACTTTAAGCATCGGTGGCGTCGGCCTGATGAATGTCATGCTCGTGTCCGTAACAGAGCGTACGAGGGAGATAGGACTGCTCAAGGCGCTTGGAGCAAGGAGGCGTCACATTCGGACTCAGTTTCTGTTTGAGGCGCTGATTATCGCCGCGATCGGAGGGTTTCTCGGCTACGTCTTCGCGTACTCTGTATCGATGGCAATCGGGATCATCCCGTTTTGGAGCACGATCCTGGAGGATCCAACCCAGCAGGCGGATATTCATCTAGTCATATCAACATCAGCGATCATTACTGCGATCGTAACGCTGGGTCTGGTCGGCCTGTTTTCGGGGCTTTTCCCTGCCATTCGGGCCTCCAGACTGGATCCGGTCGAGGCATTGCACTACGAATAGCGCCCGAGGACGGGCGCTATTCGTCTGCTTGCAGGTTCCCAGCCTTTAGTATTAGAATACGGCCCTCTCAATGGTGGGTGTAGCTCAATCGGCAGAGCACAGGGTTGTGGTCCCTGGGGTTGTGGTTTCTATTCCCATCACCGACCCCATTTCATCTGTCACATGTCAAATTGCGAATGCAGCCCAGCCATTCATCAGGGAGTCTCGACTTAGTAGCTCACTACCTTCCACTGGCGACCCTCCTTGGCCCACAGT
>JAUWTT010000632.1 GCA_030614585.1 Acidobacteriota bacterium | reverse complement strand
CTTGAAGAGGTGACGGAGGGAACTTCGCAGGAGGAACCTGAAGAGGTGAAAGAGAAGGTGTCACCAGACGAGGCCTAGAGAGTGCGCTCTACGTTTGGGTTCGGATGCGAGGAGGGCAGCATGAGAGAGCTAGTTGAGAATATCGCAAAGGCGTTGGTCGACAGTCCGGAAGAAGTCAGCGTAGCTGAGGTCGTTGGCGAGCAGACTACAGTTCTCGAATTGCGCGTGGCCCAACCAGATTTGGGCAAGGTGATAGGGAAACAAGGGCGGACGGCAAGGGCCATCCGTACCATCTTGGGCGCGTCCGGAATGAAACTCCGCAAGCGCTTTGTCCTGGAAATCCTTGAGTAGTTGGATCAATTCGTCTCCATAGCCCGAATCATTAAGACCCGCGGTATTCGAGGAGAAGTTGCGGCAGAAATCCTCAGCGATTTTCCCGAGCGATTCTCATCCCTGAGTCGAGTGTACCTTTCGTCCGGAACTCAGGGGAACTGGGAGGTGCTGGAGCATCACTGGTTCCATCGTCAGCGTGTGATCTTCAAGTTCGAAGGTCGAAACCGTCCCCACGAAGTCGAAGACTTGATCGGCTATGAGGTGCAGGTTCCCCTCAGTGAACGAGTTGATCTTCCCAGGGATACCTTCTTTGATTCAGACCTGATAGGTTGCCGGGTCTTCGAGGACGATAAAGTGCTGGGAACCGTCACCAGCGTTCTCAAAGTCAGCGAAACTGCAACCCTGGTTGTTTTGACTGCCGATGATACTGAGTTCATGATCCCCCTCGTCAAACGATTTGTTCGTGAAGTGAATGTAGACTCGAAGGCAGTTCACGTACAACTGCCGGCAGGTATGGTGGATTTAGGGGTCAGGTCGAGGGACCGGCGGCCCGAAGGAGCGTCATGAAGGTTGAGATTATCTCGATTTTTCCAAGGATGTTCGATGAGACCTTCCACTCGGGAATGATCGGGCAGGCGATCAAGAAGAACCTGATGGTCATCAAAGCTCTGGATCTCAGGGATTTCACAAACGACAAGCACAGAACCGTTGACGACCGACCCTTTGGTGGGGGCCAAGGAATGGTCCTCAAAGCGGGTCCGCTATTCCGGGCTGTCGAGTTCTGCAGGGAAGAGGAGCAGACTTCCCCCCACATCGTACTGCTGTCTCCTCAAGGATGTAGATTTGATCAAGCGAAAGCAAAAGAGTTATCCTTGAAAGCTCGCCTGATCCTGATCTGCGGTCGATACGAGGGGATCGATCAGAGAGTGGCTGATCACCTCACAGACGAAGAGATTTCGATCGGCGATTATGTGCTGTCTGGCGGTGAACTGGCGGCTGCAGTGGTTGTTGATGCGGTGTCGCGTTTAATCCCCGGAGTGGTGGGACGGAGTGAGTCGGTTTTGGAGGAGTCGTTCATGGACGGGCTTTTGGACTACCCGCACTACACTCGCCCCGCTGAGTTCAGGGGGTGGAGAGCCCCGGATGTATTGTTATCCGGCGATCATGAGCAGATCCGGGAATGGAGAAGACGCCAGGCTTTGTTGCAGACGCGCTGCAGAAGACCAGATCTGTTGACGTCGGCGACAACTAACAGTGAGGAGAAAGAAGATGAATCCGGTTGAGCTGGTTGAGAAGAAATACATGGAGCGCGAAGTGCCGGAATTCAGGCCCGGTGACACTGTTCGCGTGAACGTCAAGATTAGTGAAGGTGACAAGGTCCGAATCCAGGCATTCGAAGGTGTCGTCATCGCTATCAAGCGGAGAGGCGTTCAATCAACTTTTACCGTACGAAAGGTTACTTCTGGTTACGGTGTGGAGAGGGTTTTTCCGCTTTATTCGCCTGTGATCGAGAGTATTCAGCGGCTCAGGAAGGGAAGAGTCCGCCGCGCAAAGCTTTATTACCTCAGAGAAAGAAAGGGTAAGGCAGCCCGGATTCGTGAGATTCGCTAGGGAGATCTGCTTACCTGCCTTTTGACCAATCTCCTACCAGTAAAGCACTTCTGACAAACCTTATTTTCTCTCTAAAAGAGCGGTCCTGATCACAATTCTGGTTCAGGGCCGTTGCTAGAATAGGGCCGGTTGTAAGTGCATGCTGGACAAATTCAAGGTTCTTCGGAACGCAGAAACTTACGTAGTTAATCGCCAGTTCGGTCGGGCGATTTCTGAATATCGGTCACTCCTCGAGACCAAGGGGGAGGACCCCGCCTTGCTCAATACCCTGGGTGATCTGCTGCTCAAGAACAAGGAGCAGGCAGAGGCGCTGAGCCATTTCCGCAGGGTTGCCCAGATCTTCCTCGAGAGTGGATTCACTAACAAGGCCATAGCGGTCTGCAAAAAGATCTACAAGCTCGACCCCACCGATAGGGAGACCGTGGGGCAGTTAGCTGACCTGTATACGAAGAGGGGGTTCCAGTCCCAGGCCGCGAAGTACTACAGACAGCTGGTGGCGGAGTCTCGCGATGCAGGCCGCTTTCAGGAAGCCGCCGACTGGCAGAAACATTT
>JAUWTT010000604.1 GCA_030614585.1 Acidobacteriota bacterium | reverse complement strand
TGCAAAGCGGGCATGACGGTTCTCATATTCAGCATGCCGACCTGTGGATTATTCGGAGGCTCAGGCAATCTGCCCGTGGCCCAGCCAACCACAACTGGAGGACTGCCACACACAGAAACCTGGTGGCGCCCCCCCTCAACTCGTTCCAGAAGCTTCACCGATCCATCCGATTCGATGACGAGTTCATCTACTCCCTGAAACTGATCCGTAATCCCCAGGCGCTCACCGACCATCTGCATGGTCACGCCGGCCCCGCGCGAGGCCGATTCCCATCCGCCAAAAAGCAGCAGCCGGTCACGATCCAGCTCCGGAATCGACTCAATAGCCCCTGCAAGAGCCTCAGCGACTTGCCACGAATCACTAAAACCACTGGCCGGACCATCTAACGCGACGAGTTCGAAGGGTACCTTCTGTGCCATAACCATCATCAGTTGTTGCAGCTTTGCTTTCGGTCCCAAAGCGACCCACCAGACCTTGCTACCCGGGTGCTGTTTTGCCAGGTTTGCCGCTTCATACAGAGCATGTGCGGCCCAGGGGTCCAGCACCACCGGCAACATCATCTCATTCCTTAGTGCAGGCCCAGCCGGACCGGCAACGGGCTCCAACGTCTGTAGGGGATCGGGTACGATACTTCCGCAGACCACAATTTGATACCCACCATTCATAAGCTAGTCACCTGTTTCTCAAGATCAAAGGTTGAAAATAGAAAACCGGTCAGTCAGAACCGCTGCATCAGTTCTCTGCTGAATGCAGGCCGCCGGCTCCCGCGCGAAACTCTATGTTGGTCTTCCCTTCACCGGCCTCGACCAACTGTGAACAATTCCAGAAGCAGGCTCCACAATGCACGCACTTCTCACGATCGAAACGGACCCCGCCCTCAGGTTCTCTCTCTATTGCCTCGCCCGAGCAGATCTCAACACAGATCTTATCACCACAGTTTTCACACAATTCCGGGTAAAGGAACACCACATGGTCCGCATAGCCGGCAGGAGCCTGAACTTTACCCCCCATCAGGAGGGCGTCCTGCTGCGAGACCAGCAGTTGGCCATCGAATGGAATCTCCGGCCAGCCGGCTTTCTGCATGAGAGTGTCGTGCAAGGGAAGTCCCTGTTCAGTGCATTCTCGACGGATCCGATCCAGCTCATCAGGCGAAAGCTTCCCTTTATAGTAGTCCTCCAGGGTAGAAGCTTCGTCCGTACGGCTCTTCCCGGACAACGTCAGCTTCCCACCGGTGAACCCGGCCAGGACCATCCCGATCATCCCGCGAACGACACTGCGCTGAAAGCCATCTCGCGACTTCTCGGCAATCCGGCCCTCGCTCTCCACCCAACTGGATCGCCTCTTCGTCACATAGGTCTGTTCGAGGTTCTCTTTCGTGAAGGGTTTCTCTGCTTTTCCCAGTTCAAGGACGCTGTCAGCCAATTGCTTACCCGTCATCCAAGCCTCATCCACACCCGACCCCGTGAGCACGTTCGTACTGCCTGAACCCTCACCGATCCGCGCATATCCGTTGCCGACCAAAAAGGGCTCTCCCCTCCGGCCCGACTCCTGTAATGACTTGGCGCCCCACGAGCGGAGCCTCCCACCCTCGAGATAGCGCCAAAAATAAGGATGCATCATCCAATGCTGCAAGTATCGATAAGAGGTCTTTGCCGGGTTCTTGAACCAGGAAGGTACAAAAATCCCTGCAGAAACTGTGCTTTCAGTGTGCGCATACATGAACCCAAAGATTTCAGGCTCGGGAAAACCAAAGCTGTGGTAGATGGTACCAGGCTCCAGCCTGACGTCATCCCGCAGGTCGATCACCACTTTCGTTCCCACAGCCCACTCACTCTGATGGTTTCCTTCAGGAAGCCCGAAGTGCTCATCCAACTGACGCCCCACCGATCCGACGGGTCCGTCGCCGACTACAGTCAGCCCGGCGCGGATATCCATTCCAGGCATGAATCCAACGGCGGGTCGGCCCTCCTTGTCGACGCCCTGATCCACGAGCCTGACGCCAACCACGTCTTCTCCTTCGATCAAAGGACCGCTTACCGGTGTCCCGGGCCAAATAACCGCAGCACCCATGCTCATCAAGTCGGCACCCACCCACTGCATAAGCTGGCCAATCGAGAAAACAAAGCCCCCTTCCTTCCTCAAAAACGGAGGGATGTAGGGGAGCTCAAAAGCGTCTTTTTCGAAAAACGGAAGCCACTTGAATGCTTTGATAATCCTGTCGGCCATGCGAAGAGTCGGAGATCTCCGACTGGCACCAATCGGATCCAGAAGATAAAGCACCTTCTCGTTCGTAATCTCCGCAGCCAACGAAATCTCGTCAACATTCAGATCCGGATATGACTCCTTAAGACTTCGGGCGCGTGTCGCAATTCCCGACACTCCGAACCCAATGTCATCCGCCCGTTCATAACAGGCAACCTGGAGCGGCATGCCGGGCATGACTTTGCTTTCGATCTCAGGAGTACCGTCTTCGCGGATAAGTCCCTGGGAGAGCGTTTTCAGAAAGCCTCCGGTCGCCGGCCCCAGCCCCACACAGACGATGTCAACGTCAATACTCTGGCGTTCAGAATCCAGCATTTGTGGAGAGCTCATGTGCGGGACCGTTATTCGGGATAGTCAAGCGCTTCGGGAATCATTACCTTCGAAAGTGCCACTGCGGCTCGGTCTTTGGCTAGGCGACATCCGGTAAGGCAGCCTTCCACCTTCATCCGCAGCCGCGCATACTCCTCGTAGCCATCGAATTTGACGCAGGGCCCGGCCTTTTTCGGCACGAAATCTTCTTCGACGACGTCACTGTAAGAATCAGCCGTCCCGGAGATGCCGGGAATCACGCTTTCGAGAACTTCAAGCTCACTCGGATCGAAGCAGGAGCCACGGCCGGCACTGTCCCAGGCTGGGTGCCGATTGTAGCC
>JAUWTT010000598.1 GCA_030614585.1 Acidobacteriota bacterium | reverse complement strand
AGCACCTCAAACGACGGAGTCAGCGCCCCTACCACCCTCCCCAAGGGGTGAGCTTCTACAGGCATCTGTCCGATCTCGGACTGGTTTACCTGTGACGCTCCAGTGGCTGGCTCATCGTGTCTGCCTGCGGTGAAGTGTGCGGGTGCGCCGGATGCGGGAAAAGCGCACGTGGGGTGCGACGAGGGGGGGTGTCTCGGGTACTTCGGGACTCGGCCCCCTACTCTACTGGTTTGCATTATCGGAGTTGAGCAGTCTCGACCGTGGAGGGGATCGCCTCGTCCTGAACCGAATCCATTGCCTTGAGCATTTCCCGGATCCGTTCCGGGCCCAACCGGTGAGTTGTATCCCCGAAGCTCTCGCCATCCCGTCTTTCACTCCGGGAAATGTCGATCAGTCTGGCGACAAGGCTCGGCAGTTCCTCCGACCTGACACTTTCCAAGAGGAGTTCAGCGAGCCGAGCGCCCGAGAGACTGCCACCCACGAAGACCGCATAAGCGTTCACACTCTTACCAATAAGTCCCAGTTCTGCTACAGGGGGTCTTGAACAAGAGTTGGGACAGCCGGACATTCGTATTTGGATTTCCTCGTTCCCGTACCCGGTTTGTTCCAGTTCGGTTATCAGTTTTGGGAGATAACGTTCTGCTTCGGCGATCGCCAGGCCGCAGGTGGGCAGGGCGGGGCAGGCCATGCTGTTGGAGCGGAGTCGGGAAGTACCCGCGTCGCCAAGCACACCGTACTCTTCGAGCAGGGCATAGAGGAGGTGAATCTTGTCGGCCGGAACATCGCTCAGAATTAGATCCTGATTCGGAGTCAGCAGAATGTTGGGTCGGAAGCGCTTCACCGCTTCTCGGAGACCGGTTCTTAGCTGCCTCTCCGGAAGATCGGCTATGCGGCCGTTTTCAACAAATAGACCGAAATAGTAGTGACCAGTTTCTCTTTGAGCATGCCAGCCATGGTGGAATTCGCCGTGATTGATTGGGAAAGGCCTGGTATTAGGAAGGTGGCCACCGAGGCGAACTTCCACTTCCTGGCGGAAGCCTTCAATTCCCAGCTCCTCTACCAGGTACTTCATTCGCGCCTGTCTCCGGTTGGCCCTATTTCCGAGGTCGCGCTGCGTTGTGAGGATAGCGATGATCGTATCCAATAATCGCGACGGTTCAACGAATGTCAGCGGCTCGGCCAGTCTCGGAAATGTCTCTGCCTTTCGGTGTGTAGCGCCCATTCCCCCTCCCACCATCACGTGGAAACCCTCCAACTGGTCATCGCGCATGGCAGGGAGGAGCCCAATGTCGTTGGTCAGGATCTCAACGCAATTGTCATGAGGATCGGCAATAGCGATCTTGAACTTCCTTGGAAGGTAAGAATCCCCGTAAAGAGGTTCTTCACTCTGGGTGATCTTTTCACCATCGAGCCAGATGTCATAGTAGGCAGTAGTTTTGTAGGCAAGTCGGTCAGCGATCTTGTCTGCCCATTCCTGGCCATTGAAAGCGGAACCGGCTCGGACTGCTGAAGCAGGGCAGGCCATGACGTTTCTTGTGCCGTCCCCACAGGCGCCGAAGGTCGTAAGTTTGTGACTATCCAGGAGCTGGATAACCGCCCTGAGATTGTCTTTCCCAATTCCGTAAAACTGGAGGCCTTGACGGGTTGTGATCCGAATTGTCCCGTCTCCATGACGCTCCGAAATCTCATCCACGGCCAGCCACTGTTCCGGCGAAAGGCGACCTCCTCCGGGATTCTTGATTCGGACCATGAACTGATGAGCTTTGCCCTTTCCCGCTTTCTGCCGTTCCCGGCGCAGGTCTCGGTCATCACACTGATACATGCCGTGAAACTTCAGGATCTGGACGCTGTCCTTGGAAAAGATCTCCGTCGGTTCCTCGAGTTCCTGTGCGATGTTTCCTCGAAGCCCCTGGCTTGATTTCTTGATTAGCTCTGCTTTCGATCGTTTCTGTTTACTAGACATGGAGACCACACTCCTTCATATTATCGCTTTCCCACCACCATCGGCCGGCGCGCATGTGCTCACCAGCCCCGGTCGCCCGCGTGCAAGGAGCACATCCGATACTTGGGTACCCCTCGTCATGAAGCCGGTTATAGGGAACGTTCTTAGCCTTGATGTAATCCCAGACGTCGTCCGCTGACCAGTCGGCGAGCGGGCACACCTTGGTTCGGCCTTCTTTGTCCGCCGCCGAAATCGGTTTCACGACGGCTCGAAAGGTGGACTGCCCTCTCCGTAAACCCGTGATCCACGCGTCGACGCCCGCCATCGCTCTGCGGAGTGGGTTGACCTTACGAACAGCGCAACAGAGCTTCCGCTTTTCCGGACTGTCATAGAAGAGATTGATTCCATGATTCTTGACCATATCCTCGACCTCTTCCGCTTTGGGTGAGTACCCTTCTATCGGAATACCATAACGCGACTGAGCCTGTTCCCAGAGTTCGTAGGTCTCGGGAGGGAGCCTCCCCGTATCCAGGGTAAAAACCCTTGGTTTTTCGGGCAATTGACTGATCAAGTCAAGGAGAACCATTCCCTCGGCATCGAAGCATGTGGCCAGTGTGACTCTTTCTCCGAAGGTTTTCAGACACCATTCAATCAATCGAACAGCATTAGTCACTTTCTCATGATTCAGCTCTATCAATTGAACCGCATTAAGTACTTTCTTGTTGTTCATCGCGTTATCACGGCCCTTTCGACCGTACCTCCACATGGGTTGCATTCTGGTTAAGAGAGTTAATGGGGATCGAGAACGGATGTTCCCGGAGGAGACCATCGGAAATGTTTGTCAGCTACGACATGAAGATTTGGAGTACAGGCTTGGAAGCGTCTGCTTTCGAAACCGTATAATCATAAATCCGACTAATTCTATAGACATAGTAGTTTTTCAAGTGTACGTTGTTCGATCGAGTCTGTCAAGCACAATAATAATTCGGTAATCGGTGATCGGTGATCGGTGATCGGTGAGTAAGAAGACCAAACAAGACGAACTTAATTGGTGTAAGGCTTGGTGTCCTTGGTGCCTT
>JAUWTT010000350.1 GCA_030614585.1 Acidobacteriota bacterium | reverse complement strand
GCGACGACCAGCGTGTTCTCGGCGATGCCGAGTTCCTTGAGCTTGGCCATGATCTTTCCGATGAAAGGATCGATGTTGCACTGCAGCCCATCCTGCAAAATGCTCCTTGAAGTGGAGCACTTCTTGGGGTTCGGAATGAAGCTCGTCAGGTTCGGCCAGTTGGCGACGTAGAACGGCTTTCCTGCCTTCGCGTTACGCTCGATGAACTCCAGGGTCCGCTTTTGTGCCTCGGGGTCGATCTTCATGTAGTTGTCGTGACTGTTGTCGCCCCACTGGCGGGCCTCTTCGCCCTTTTTGCCCTCGGCGATCTGCACCCAACCCTTGGTAACGAAAGTGTCGTCGAGCTTATAGGGATCCGGCGGCAACATGTCCTCATACAGGCCGATCGAGGCATTTGCACCCTCAGCTATCCTTGTATTGAGGGAGAGGATCTGGTTGTAGCCGGTGAAAAAGGCTTCGTCGAAGCCCTGGTTGTGGGGATAGCTCTCCTCGATGTCACCGAGGTGCCACTTGCCGTGAAACGCGGTGGCGTAGCCCGCGTCTGAGAGCACCTCGGCCATAGTGACTTCCTCACCGCGCATACCGTGACTCTCGCGCAGCATGCCGATGTTGTACATACCGTTGCGGACCGCGAGGCGCCCAGTGACTGATGCCGCACGGCTCGGGGTACAGCCCACCTCGGTGTACATACGCGTGAAGAGAATGCCCTCCTCTGCCATTCTGTTGATGTTCGGCGTCTCCAGTCCGCGCACCTTCTGGATGGCAGGGATGCCGACGTCGCCGTACGCGGTGTCGTCCCACATGATATGGATGAGGTTCGGCGGTGTGCCATGCTTCTTCCGTAGTTCGGCCAGTTTCTGGTCGATCGCGACATCCTCGGCCGCCCACCTCTCACCGTTCTGGGCTTCGAGAATGTAATACTCGGCGTCGTGGACGATCTGTGAGCCTTGTCCCAGAGCCGCGCACATCAAAGCACTGCTTAGTATGAGCAGTATGCAGACAATCATGGTTCTGTACATAATCTTCCTCCTTAGTTCTAGATTCATTATTCCCAAATTCACTTTCTACCGCCGTCGCGAGGACGGCCAATCTCTTTCCAATTTCAAGCGATGATCCAATAGTCCCTCATAGCCATATTCGTCGTAACGCTGTCGCCAGCGTCTCAGAGTTCGAGATGAGACCCCGGCAGCTTTCGCCGCC
This sequence comes from Acidobacteriota bacterium, assembly GCA_030614585.1. Classification (GTDB taxonomy): domain Bacteria; phylum Acidobacteriota; class UBA6911; order RPQK01; family JAPXNP01; genus JAUWTT01. Next base: position 3,946 of record JAUWTT010000350.1, on the reverse strand, counting down.
TGCGCCCAGGTGACCTGATCACACTGAGCACGCACAATCGCAGCTTGTATCTTCAGGGCTCGTCTCACAGCCCACTCTGGATAAAGCGCCAAGATCGTTTCTTCACTGGGATTTGAAAATAGATATGCGTTATTAGTATTAAGGGGTTCGGACTTTCCGGCCACTTCGGACAATTTTTACGTCAACCTAGATATTTGACTATTATAGTGACCAAGAATTTTGGGATCCATCAAGAATCCGCAATTCTGGAGAGATTCGTGGAAAACACAGCTGAATTGTCGAGCGTTTCTTATCGATTGAGACGTTCGTTCGATGACTTTGACCAGTTTGCCGCCGACTACAAGCGCCACTTCGACGAACTTCCTTCGGAGACTCTCCAAAGATCTGTTTTAGGTTGACCCGCTCCCTCCCTCCCCAGACTTTGTCGTAAGCTTCATCGCTAGCTTTGTCGATATTTCCAGTGGACGAAACGACAAGGTTCACGACAAGGCTTGCGACATAGAGGGAAGGCCTTCTGTGATCGGTAATCGGTTATCAGGTTATCGGTACTTGGTGATCGGTGATTCCGCTTCTTGTTCCTATTTCGCGGCTTTGCGTCTTTGCGTGAAATGAACCCCGTCTCACGCCAAGCCCGTTAAGAACGCCAAGGATTTAGAGGTCACTGGAAAGCCCTCAGCAGATGTGACTGGACAGACCTTTTAGAATCGCCCGTTAGGTATATAATCTTATCCAAATTGACAATAAGAAGAATATGCGCTGAGAATCCCAGGGTGTGTACACAGACTCTGGGATTTTCTCTATTAGATCCGGTTAGCTACACCTTGGGGAGAGGTGCAGACAGGTGATCCCATGTGCGTGGGAGAATCGGTCTGGTGGAAACGGTAACGGAGGAACGCGTTGAGCATTGTGAAAGAACGACCGCTGGTTTCCGCTGCTGATGGCGGCGAAGTCGGCGAGATTGTAAACGAATTCAGTATTCAGGTGGCTACAGTTAATGGCTCAGGGAGCCAGTCTGCTAACAATATTCTTATGCGCTCCATCTTTCATATGGGAGTTCCGGTAAGCGGTAAGAACCTCTTTCCCTCCAACATCGCAGGACTGCCCACCTGGTTTACTATTCGAGCATCCGCCGAAGGGTTCATCGGTCGCAAGAAGGAGATCGACATTCTGGTTGCCATGAACCGTCAAACCGTTCGCCAGGACGTCGAGTCTGTGGAACCTGGTGGCATTGTGCTCTACGAAGAGAAACTTAAGGCCTCACAATTCCGCGATGATCTGATCTACTTCCCAATTCCATTCTCTGCGTTGGCCCGGGAAATTGTCGAAGACACCCGCCTGCGAAAGCTGGTAACCAATATGGTCTATGTGGGAAGCCTCGCTGAAGTACTAGGCATTCCCATGGCCCAGGTCTACCGAGGGATCGAGGACTGGTTCGAGAAGAAGCCTAAGGCGGTTCGATTGAACGTCCGAGCGGCTGAGCTGGGTTCCGAATACGTTGCCGAGAATTTCGAGAGAGAAGACCGCTTCCGCTTGCGACAAATGGATAAGACGAAGGGGAAGATAATCATCGACGGCAATTCAGCTTCGGCCATGGGGTGCCTGTTCGCCGGCATATCAGTCTTGACTTGGTACCCGATTACTCCATCCAGCAGCATGGCTGAGACGCTGACGTCCTATCTGAAACGGTTCAGGATTGATCCGGAGACGGGGAAAGCAACCTACGCGGTCATTCAGGCGGAAGACGAGCTGGCAGCCATCGGGATGACCCTGGGTGCCGGTTGGGCCGGCGCCCGTGCCATGACGACCACGTCGGGTCCGGGGATTTCCTTGATGGCCGAATTCGCCGGCTGTGGGTATTTCGCTGAGATACCGTGTGTCATTTTCGATGTACAGAGGGTTGGTCCGAGTACAGGGCTGCCAACCCGGACTTCGCAAGGCGATATCTTCTCGCTCTATTTTCTGTCCCATGGAGACACTCGTCACCTCGTACTATTGCCGGCCGATATGACCGAATGCTTTGACATGGCCTGGCAGGCATTCGATCTGGCCGAGGAGTTTCAGCAGCCTGTCTTTGTTGCGAGCGACCTCGATCTGGGGATGAACAATTGGATGGCAGATCCCTTCGAATATCCGCAGGGAAGGCTGAATCGAGGAAAGGTTTTGGACAAGGAAGAGCTGGAGCGGATCGGGGAGTTCGCCCGATACAGAGACATCGACGGGGACGGAATCCCTTGCCGAACCTTACCGGGTACCGAGCATCCGTTGGCCGCTTTCTTCACCCGTGGCAGTGGGCACGATGAAAGCGCAGCTTACACTGAAAGTCCCGAAGCCTACACCCGGTTGATGGACCGTCTGTCAAGAAAACATGAAACTGCCAGGACTCGCATCCCTCAACCTGTGGTTGAGTTTCCTCAGGGGGCTGAAATCGGTGTGATTGCCTATGGATCTACTCACTGGGCAATCGAAGAGTCTCTGCTACAGCTCAAACGCGAGTACGCTACTGAGTTGGGATATCTGAGGGTTCGGGCACTTCCTTTAACGGGGCATGTCAAAGAGTTTGTGGAGCGTTACGATCGTGTTTACGTAGTCGAACAGAATCGGGATGGACAGCTGGCAGGCTTGATCAGGATGGAGATCCCTGAAAATGCCGGAAGGATTCGAAAGATTCTCCACTACGACGGGCTTCCTATTGATGCGCGATTTGTAACCGATCAAATCGCCGATGCCGAAGGGCTCGAGAAGGAGTAAATATGTCCAGCACTGCGAAGACACCTGGAAATGTCAATCAGCTGGGTTTGGCATTGGCCGATTACAAGGGCGCAAGATCGACCCTGTGCGCCGGATGCGGCCATGATGCCATCTCCAGTCAGATTTCGAGGACATTCTTCGAGATGGGGGTCAATCCCTACCGAGTCGCCAAGATGAGCGGGATCGGTTGCTCCAGTAAGACCCCTGCCTATTTCCTGGGCAGATCCCATGGTTTCAACAGCGTTCATGGACGGATGCCCTCCGTTGCGACGGGAGCAGTGGTCGCGAACAGAAATCTACTATGCCTGGGAGTCAGCGGTGATGGAGATACCGCTTCAATCGGGCTCGGACAGTTCTGCCATATGCTGAGACGCAATATTCCGATGGTCTATGTTCTCGAGAACAATGGAGTCTATGGCCTGACAAAAGGTCAATTCTCCGCCACATCGGAGATGGGCGCTCTGTTGCGGAGCGGGGCTGCGAATGATCTCCCCGCGATCGACATCTGCAAGCTCGCGATTGAAATGGGATGCAGTTACGTGGCTCGTTCCTTTGCCGCCGATCCGCGCCAGGTGGTGGCACTGTTGAAAGGGGCACTGAGTCACAACGGGACGGCCGTGATCGACATACTCAGTCCGTGCGTCACCTTTAACGACCATGACGAATCTTCCAGAAGCTACCGTTGGGGGAAGGAGCATGAAGAACTGCTTCATCAGATCGATTTCATTCCTCATTTTGAACAACTGCCTGAGATCGACTATGAAGAGGGTGAGATGCAGCAGGTGGAACTCCATGATGGATCGGTGATCCAGCTGAGAAAGGTTGAGAAGGACTACGATCCGACTATCAACGCACACGCCTTCAAGATGCTGCGGGAAACTCGTGAGGCGCATGAGTTTCTGACCGGCCTGATCTATATTGATCCAAGTGCTTCGAGCTTCATCGACAGACTTAACCTCGTAGATGATCCGCTGGCCCTGCTGGACGAGAAACAGCTTCGCCCGGGTCCCGAGGTGTTGAATCAGTTGATGGAAGAATTCATGTGAGATCGGTAATCGGTAATCGGATGAAGATTTACCACCAAGAGCACCAAGAATAAAAGTTTCCCTTGGTGCCCCTTGTGTCTTGATGGTTCGAATTTTCTGGCCTAAGTCTCCGAGCCTCACCTCACAGGCAAAAACTCACGGCGGAGTTGCGT
>JAUWTT010000390.1 GCA_030614585.1 Acidobacteriota bacterium | reverse complement strand
GGGTCTTGGGTCTTGGGTCTTCTAAGGATTATCCAGTTTTGCGGAGATGGGTTGTCAAGTCAAAAAACGAAGAAAATCCGAATTCCGATGCTTTCTCCTTTCCCATTGCGTTCTTGGCGTGAGGTGAATTCTTTTCTCGCAAAGGCGCTGAGGGGCAATTCCGAGCACCCTCCTTCGCTCTTCGAGCTATGGAGGGCAGGCCCCCTTCGCTGAAGCTATGGAGGACAGGCTGAGCACGAGGGAGTGTAACCGCGCACCCCGATGACCGATTACCGATTACCGATTACCGCGCCCCCTCCACCATTGACGCTCCAATGGTCCTATGCTATAGAATTCACCCTACTCGAGCGGCTCACACGGATGATGAACATTGCTCAAGCCACGGTTCTCGACAACTGGTTAAATTTCACCGGCATCGGTGCAACAACTTCACCCGTTGTCCCAGACGCATCCGTCCAGCTCTTTTACTCAATGACGCACTTGATTCAGTGAGGAACTTATGGAACGTAGAACTCCTTATCCACCTGTCTTCTGGGTAGCGAATAGCATAGAAGTACTCGAACGCTTTGCGTATTACGGAATCTATTTCGGTTTCGGAATCTACATGGAGCACCTGGGCTACACCATGGATCAACTGGGTGATGTCCAGAGTATTTTCCTTTTCCTTTCCTATGTGATTCCCGTAATCTCCGGCACCTTTGCAGACCGTTACGGATTCAAGAAGATCCTGATCATCTCCTACCTGGCGTATCTGCCCTCGATCATGCTTTTGATGTACACAAAGACATTTTCGGGAATTGCCCTCACGATGCTCACCATTGGCCTGGCGGCTGGGATCTTCAAACCTTTGATCTCTGGGACGGTTCGAGCAGTCACCGATAAGACCAACAAGACGATGGGTTTCGGGATCTTCTACGCCATGGTGAACGTTGGAGGTTCATTCGGACCTATTGTTGCCGGAAAACTCAGAGCCATCTCCTGGGACTACGCCTTTTATGCTGCCGCCATTTCGATAGTGTTTATGCTCCTGATTACAATCTTCTTCTACAAGGAACCGGAGCGGGAGCTCGAGGGAACTTCCCTTGGAAAGAAGCTCCGAGAGATTGGAGAGACCCTCTCTGACGTCAAGTTTGCGGTCTTCCTGGTTTTGCTGGGAATTTTCTTCTGGCTTCCTTTTTGGGCCTTCTTCAACCTCTGTGCTATCTATGTAGACAGGAACATTGACACCGCGCAGCTTTATCTCAACCTGAGATCAGTGTTTGGAACGTCGTTCGCAAATTTCTTTTCGCATGTCGATGAGGAGGGTGTGCCACGTGTGCTCGGGGAAACGATTGCCCACACAGGCTGGATCATCATGATTTTCCAGGTGTTCGTTTCCAGAGTTGCGGAGAAGTTCTCCGCAATGCCATCGTTTCTCGTCGGTCTTCTGATATCGGCAGTCGGCTTTGTCGTTCTCGGCTATGCCAACATCTCCGCTGCAGCTCTCGTCTTCCTGGGAATCTTCCTCTTTGCCGTGGGTGAAATGATCTCTTCTCCGAGGATTCAAGAATACATCACCTGGATCGCCCCAAAGGAAAAGGCCGGACTCTACATGGGCTCTAACTTCCTGGCGGTGGCAATCGGCGGCGCATTGAGCGGACGAACCTACACTTCACTTTTCGGCTATTTTCGAGGAATTAATCATCCCGAATACGTCTGGTATGTCCTCGCCGTTCACCTGATCGTCGGAATAGCCGTGCTGATGCTTTTCATGAAAGTGGCCGGACAGTTTACGGAACAGGACCAGTAGCCCAGTACTCAAGTAGAAGGCGAGAAGCCTCAAGGAAGGAGCACGATGCTGATCAGGGAAAAAGTCGAACAGGCCATTGAAATCCTCAGGGAAAGCCAGGTGGACTGCTGGATCACATTTGTTCGTGAGAGTTCGATGACCGGTGATCCTAATCTGGACTTTCTGGTGGCATCAGACCTTACCTGGCACTCGGCGCTCATCATTACCCGACAGGGGAGCACTCACGCAATCGTCGGACAACTCGACAAAACCGCCGTCGAAGATTTAGGCGTCTACCAAGAGGTAGTTGGATATGTGGAGGGAATCCGGAAACCATTCCAGGATGTCGTCACGAAAGTGAATCCGAACTCGATTGCTGTCAACTACTCGCAAGATAGTGAAGTGGCCGATGGGTTGACTCATGGGATGTATCTGACTCTGCACGAAATCCTGAGTGAAATTGGACTTGGTGAGAAGATCATCTCGGCCCAAAAGGTCGTGTCGAGTCTGAGGGCCCGTAAAACAGCTGTTGAGATCGATAGAATCAAGAAAGCGATCGAGCACACTCTCGAAATTTTTGCTCAGGTTCAGCCCTTTATCAAGGCAGGACGGTCGGAGAAGGAGATCGCTGCATTCATGGCTTCCGAGGTTGAAAAACGGAAGCTCAGCTTTGCCTGGGACCCGAGTTCGTGCCCAGCGGTGTTTACGGGACCGGATACGGCTGAAGCACACTATCAGCCCACCGCCCGGAAAGTGGAGAAAGGTCATGTCTTGAACATGGACTTTGGGGTCCGGTATAAGGGCTATTGTTCCGATCTTCAGCGAACCTTTTATCTTCTCGAAGATGGTGAAACTGTGGCGCCCGAAGAGGTGCAGAGAGGGTTCGAAACCATCAACACTTCTATTGAGCTCTCCCGGAAAGCGTTAAAACCCGGCGTTCCGGGCTGGGAAATCGACTCGGTGGCACGCAACCACCTCCTTTCTGAAGGTTATGACGAGTTTCCGCACGGGTTGGGTCACCAGGTGGGCCGCTTTGCCCACGATGGGACCGCTCTGCTGGGTCCAACCTGGGAGAAGTATGCCGGGAAACCCTACGAGCCGATTGAAGCCGGCATGGTCTTTACCCTGGAGCCGCGACTCAAAGTCCCGGGAAGGGGAATTGTAACGATCGAAGAGATGGTCGTTGTCACAGAAACGGGAGCTGAATACCTGTCTTCACCCCAGACTGAGTTGCTCTTGATCCGGTAGGCATTCGATGAAGTAATCGAGACGCCACTTGCAGCGCGCCCAAATTCGAAGCTCGAAGCTCGAAATTCGAAACAAATCTCAAGTGAGCTATGAGATTAACCCGCAGAAGATTGGTGTCTTTGCCGGCAGCACTTCCAGGAGGGCATATGTCGTTGAGAGGATCAGGGAATAGTAACGAGGCGAATGAGTTCATGCCGTCAGTGCAAGAAGACCAGGCTGAAAGGCGGAAACTCCTCTATTCTTTGCTGGGCGACTTGCCTGATCGTCGGCGGGCCATCTCGGCACGCCTGGTTTCCCGCACCAAAACGGACAAGTATCAACTCGAGAGGCTGGAATTGGATCTGAACGGATTGGAGACAGTACCAGCCTACTTTGTACTTCCTAACGCTAGCAAAGTTTCTGGACGGGTACCGGTCGTCCTCTACAATCACTCCCACGGTGGCGGCTACACGATTGGAAAAGATGAGTTCATCAAGGGGCGAGAGTATCTTCAGGATCCTCCGTATGCTGAAGTCATTGCAGATCTTGGTTGGGCAGGGCTCTGTATCGATACCTGGGCCTTTGGGGAACGCAGCCATACATCCGAAGCAGACACCTTCAAAGCGATGCTCTGGCAGGGCCAGGTCCTCTGGGGCATGATGGTCTACGACAGTCTTCGAGCCGTAGATTACCTCGTCAGTCGCCCCGAAGTTGATCCAAAACAGATCATCACTCTGGGCATTTCAATGGGGAGCACTATGGCGTGGTGGCTTGCGGCACTCGATAAGAGGATCAAGGTTACGGTTGACATCTGCTGTCTGACCGATTTCCATTCACTCTTGCGCCGGAAGGCATTGAGTGAACATGGCCTCTATTACTACGTCCCCAGTTTACTGAAGCACTTCACCACTGCAGACATCAACGCTCTCATCGCTCCACGACCTCACCTCGGCATTGCCGGCAACCTTGACAGCCTGACCCCTCCTGAGGGGCTTGACGAGATCGACCAGCACTTGAAGAAAGTCTATCTGGAGAGCGGCTCTCCGGAACACTGGCGACTTCTCCGGTACGACGTCGGGCATCAGGAGACTCGCGAAGCACGCGTTGAAATCCTGCAGTTCTTGAAGCGGTTCGTCTGAAGGCAGAGTACCTAGAGTCGAAATCGATAGTCCGAAGGCCGTGACGCCCAACCTACCTGTGGGCCCACCGTCCTCCAAGCGACGAAGGGTGAAGACGAGAGGAGGATGACCTTCCAGGTCGTCATGACAAGCTGGAGCCCACCTGAGGAATATCGAAAGGTCCTATTCGGGTGCCAAACGGCCGACCCCTTGTCGGGAGTAATCGGATAGAATGAGCTCTATTCCGTGGCCGGGAGGGTCAATACAAATCCGTTGAGCGACTCAAGAGCAATCTGGATTGACGAAGCTCTGGGTGAACTGGTATCGCAGCACGAGCCAAGCGAAGGATGGCCTTACCAGCCGGGCAATTCGGCGGCAGTTGAACCAACCGTCCTGGCCTCTTTCGCACTTGCGGTCAATGACGAACAGGCTTACGCGGAAACAGTCAACCAGGCGGCCGAGTGGCTCGCCTCCATACAGCGGGAAGACGGGGCTATAGGAGTGACCGCAGGTCTCCCTGTTCCGGCCTGGGCCACTCCTTATGGCATTTTGCTTTGGGCTCATCTCGATTCTTACCAGGTGAACATAGAACGGGCGGTCG
>JAUWTT010000591.1 GCA_030614585.1 Acidobacteriota bacterium | reverse complement strand
TAGCCCTCGAACCATATGACTGGGACCAGGTATAAATTCACCACCAAGACACTAAGAGCACCAAGAGTCAACGGTTAACAGCATTCTCTTAGTGTCCTTGGTGGTCTCTCTCTGATTTTCGAGCTTCGAGCCTGAATCCCCTCCGTTTGTGCCCCTTGCACATAAAGCACCGGTGCCGGCATAAATACAACACAAGATTGATTTTTCGTGCAGTAGCCACTAACATCAAGGACAAGTTTCTTTGTGGAGGAGTGGATGATCGGCACTCTTGTAGGTCACTATCGAATCATCTCCCCCCTCGGTGGCGGCAGTATGGGGGAAGTCTTCAAGGCTGAGAACACTCACCTGAGCAATCAGTTTGTTGCGATCAAGTTTCTGGGTTCCAAGGTCATCGACAAACCGAGTTCAAGAGAGCGTTTTCAGCGAGAAACCAGAGCGATCGCCTCACTGAACCACCCGAATATCTGTGCGGTACAGGACGCTGGAGAACTTCAGGGGCGTCCTTACATCGTCATGGAGTATCTGGATGGGAAGAGCCTGAGAGAGCTCTTGACCAGCGCACCCCTTGATCCGGAACTGGTGTTGAGTCTGGGAATTCAGCTCTGCGATGGACTTCAGGCCGCTCACTCAAACGGGATCATTCACCGGGATATAAAGCCATCCAATATCGTGCTGACTGCAACGGGACATGCGAAGCTCCTTGATTTCGGTTTGGCCAAACTTGTCGACAACGGATTAGTGTTCAATCTTTCTTCACTTACGACAGAGCACGAGACATTAACGGGTGAAGGGGCGTTGGTCGGAACAGTGCCCTATATGTCTCCGGAACAGGCTTTGGGGAAGCCGCTGAACCAACGATCGGACCTGTTCTCCATGGGGGTTGTCCTGTATGAACTTGCGGGTGGGGTACATCCCTTCAGAGGAGACACCCAGGCGGCAATCTGCGATGAGATCATTCACAGGAACCCTCCTTCCATTATCCGGATGAATCCTCTCCTTCCGCATCAATTCGATGGTTTCTTTCAGCGCGCCTTGGAGAAGGATCCTGAGTGCAGATTTCAGACGGCAGCCGATATGCGGGCGACGCTGGTCCAGATTCAACGCAAGTTGCAGCACGAAATCAGTGGCGACAGGCCGGGTCCAAAACCGAAACCGAAACCCTGGCCCAAGGCGCTGCTCAGGATTGGCGTCCCACTGTTATTAGTCCTGGCCATTCTGTTTACCTGGAATCCCACCTTCATGGGACGCGTGGGCCGGATGTTTGGGATTAGCAATCTTCCTGAGAAGAGATGGGTGGCGGTACTACCCTTCGACGTCCATTGTGAAAAGGGCAATCAGCAGTTCTTTGTGGAAGGGCTTCGACTGGATCTCGAGGGAGAGTTGCTGAGCCTGTCGAAGCAGTCTCAAACATTTCGAGTGATTCCCTTGCGCGCTTCCGACGAGATTGAGAGCCCACGTGAAGCTGGAAGAGAACTGGGGGTTAACCTTGTTCTGATGGGCAGCCTCACGTGCCAAGGTCAGAACGGCATTATTCACTTGACTTTGATTAGTACTGAAGACGATGGCCTGGTGGAGGCGGAACGTATTGATGGCAGTCTGGAGAATCGAAATGATCTGGCCGCTCGAACGCGAAGATCGGTACAGGGGATGCTTCAATTGCGCATCCAGGTGGCGGGTACCGGGACGTTAGCAGCTGCACCCGACTTAGAGGGGCTATTCCTCGAAGGTAAAGGATTCCTTTCCCGTTATGAGGAACCCGAATCTCTTAAGAAGGCCGTCGAGCGATTTGAAAAAGTCATAGAGGAGGCACCGGACTTTGCGCCGGCTTATGCCGGCCTCGCAGAAGCTTATCGTCACCTGTACACTCATGAGCACAGTCGCGAGTGGATCGACAGAGGGGTGGCCGCGGCCGACCTGGCGGTTGTTTTCGATGAGAAGAATCCAGGCTCTTTTACAGCAAAAGGGTGGATGCTCGTAGAGTTTGGCCAATGGAAAGATGCCTTGGACGTGTTCGACAAGGCCCTGGAGCTGGCACCCGAGGATTCCAATGCTCTACGGGGACGGGCGAGGGCGTTGAAAGACGGTAATCGTCCGGACGAGGCGCTTCGGGAGTATCAGAAAGTCATTGAGCTCCATCCCGACGGATGGGCTGGATATCGTGAACTGGCCCAACATTACTGGGACCTGGGCGATTATGAGCAGGCACTGAGCAACTTCCAGAAAGTCAGGACCTTTCTCCCGAACAGTTTTCGGGCCGTGGGCAATGTGGTCGCTGCCTACACTCGGTTGGAGGAGTGGGACTTGGCAGAAGCTGTCGTGAAGGAGTTAATTGAAGAAGAAGACAACTTCTTCGCACGCGATCTCCTTGGCACCTGTTACTGGAGGCAGAAACGCTTTGAAGAAGCAGCTGAAGAATACGAAAAGGCTTTGGAGTTGGACGATTCCGATTGGGCCCTGTGGGGAAATCTGGGAGGCATGTATAAGCACTTGAACCGCCCGGAAGAGGCAGAAAGATGCTTCGAGGAAGCGATGCAGCGTGTCACGGGTGCTTTGGAAATCAATCCAGAGGATGCGGAGTTTCGGCTCGATTATGCTGACTACCTGTATGAGCTGGGAGAGGAGGACGAGAGCCTGCGGCAGCTTGAACTGGTTGAGGTGCTGCCAGAACTCGATACGGACCCCTCGTTGATGTACTTGATGGGACAGGTCTATGAAAAGTGCGGCCGGCGCCAAGATGCGATCGATTGGGTGATCAAAGCACTGGAAGACGGCTGGCCCAGAGAAACTGTTGAGAGTTCGCCGACTATGAAGGACTTTGTACAAGACCCGGAATGGATTCGGCGAGCCGAGTTAATTGACAATTCTAACTAACTTAAGGAGGAAAGTGATGGCGAGAAACCAAACAAGAGCGAAATATCATGTGATCGAAACTGACCATGGGTATCAAGTCGTTCCCCCGGAACGAGAACTCTACTATGGCTTGAGTGAGCCTCCCACAATTGTGGTCAAGAATAATCTCAATGGCATTTTGATTGAGCTTGAGGTGGAACCGGGAATCCCCATTCTCGATGATTCTGGGAGACAAGCTTC
>JAUWTT010000175.1 GCA_030614585.1 Acidobacteriota bacterium | reverse complement strand
GAACGTTTTTCGAATGGAGTTGCTGGGGGCAAACGTAGTCCCCGTTGATTCGGGCAGTCAAAACCTGAAGGATGCCATTAACGAGGCAATGAGGGACTGGGTGGCGAACGTCGAGGATACCCACGATCTGCTGGGCTCGGTTCTCGGTCCCCACCCCTATCCCATGATGGTTCGTGACTTCCAATCGGTTATCGGAAGGGAGGCTCGTCAGCAGATTCTGGAACTGGAAGGTGAGCTGCCGCAGACGCTGATCGCCTGTGTCGGGGGAGGTAGCAATTCGATAGGCCTTTTCTACGAGTTCCTGGAAGACGAATCAGTAGGCATGATTGGAGTCGAAGCGGGCGGTTTTGGTAAAGAACTGGGGCAGCATGCAGCGCGTTTTGAGGGCGGAGGTCCTGGTGTCCTCCATGGGACCTTTAGTTTCGTCCTCCAGGATGAAAATGGGCAGGTTGCGTCAACCCACAGCGTTTCTGCTGGGCTTGACTATCCTTCGATCGGTCCCGAACATGCGCATCTGCGCGAACACGGGAGGATCCGCTACGCCTCTGTTACCGATGATGAGGCGCTCGAGGCGTTTCATTTCCTGAGTGAACTGGAAGGGATCATTCCTGCTTTGGAGTCTGCTCACGCCGTAGCCTATTTGATTCGGGAAAAAGCCCAATTTTCTGGGGAAACGGTGGTTGTGAATTTGTCCGGCCGGGGAGACAAGGACGTCGAGACAGTGCAAGGCCGAGATAAGTGAAGAGAGGTTTGTATTGAAACTGGGGAAAAGATCATTCATACCTTTTGTTACCGCGGGTCATCCCGACCTTGAATCGACTGAGAAGATAGTTCTTGCCTTGGCGCAGACAGGGGCAAATGTGATCGAGGTCGGCATTCCGTTTTCCGATCCGGTCGCCGATGGACCGACGATTCAGCTGTCGTCCTTTAAGGCGCTATCTCATGGATATGGAATCGCTGATTACATCCAGATGATTAAGAGGGTACGATCCAAGACTGACGCAGGTTTGATCTTTATGACCTATTTGAACCCGGTCTTGAGCTACGGACTGGAGAAGCTGGATCGCGAAGCGGCGGCAGCGGGGCTCGACGGGATTCTGATTTCCGATTTGACACCTGAGGAGTACTTGAAAGGTAGGTCTGCCAGCGGCCTGGAGGGATCCCTTGGCCGAGGTGAGAGTCGCGCGCCTGTAGGTGCTGAGACGAGTCGATCGTTGAGTTCCGAGCTGCCGGGCCCTTTCGATTCTTTCACTTTTCGGCGGTTGAAACGGTTTTCCTAGTGGCGCCTACTTCAACCGAAGATCGTTTGAAACAGATCTGTGACGCCTCTACCGGGTTCATATACCTCGTGGCTCGTACCGGTGTCACCGGTAAACAAACGCAGATTGACCGTTCGTTGCCTGCCGTGGTTGGTCAAATCCGTAAGTTCTCTGATTTGCCGATTGCGGTCGGGTTCGGAATCCGATCGAAAAGTGACGTCGAGCAAGTGTGGGAGTTTGCCGAGGGCGCCGTCGTTGGATCTGTAATTGTTGATTTCATTGAACGGAACAGGGAGTGTACCGATCTTGCCGGCAAAGTGGCGGATTTCGTAAACGATTTTCTGCTGCCAACTCGTTAATCAAGGAGCCGAGTTGAAGCGTGAACGAGAAGATTGAGGAATGGCGAAGAATCATCGACGAGGTTGATGTCGAACTGACCCGGTTATTGAACAAGAGGACGGAGTGCGCTATCGAGATCGGTAGGATAAAGGCGTGTGACGGGTTGGCGCTTTATGATCCGGGCCGAGAGGAAACGGTGATTAAGAATGTTCAGGCATTGTCCGGCGAACACTTGGACGATGACACGATTCGCCGTCTCTTTGAGCGAATCATCGATGAAACGAGGCGAGCGGAACGAAAGCATATGCTGGATGGTCCACCCTCCGATGTGAACCAGGCGCGCAAATCAAAATCGTGATTGAAGGGAATTCCAGTCATGATCATCATCATGAAGTGTGACGCGACGGAAAAGCAGATTCAGGCAGTTTTTGACAAACTGTTATCGCAGGATTTCGACGTTCACAGATCCACTGGTGTGGAGCGGACCGTGCTCGGTGTAGTTGGGACCAGGAAACCGGACCCCGATGAGTTCACGAAACTGGAAGGCGTTAAAGAGGTCGTCCGGATATCGAAGGACGATTAAGATACTGCTGAGACACCGGCACCAGATGCCCGATACCCGATGCCTTTCTTAACCACAAGATCACGAATTCACCACAAAGACACCAAGAGCACCAAGAATCACCAAGAAACAAGGCCCTTTTTGCCTTGGTGACCTTGGTGTCCTTGTGGTTAGAATTAAGCGGGTCAGGAAAGCGGAATCTTTGCTGCTCGAGCCCGCGAGATCCCGAGACTCAAGACCCAAGCCCATTCACCGCACGATTACGATCGTGTCCGGAGTGAGCCGGACGCTTGAAATCCCGTAGGGAAGAGAAAAAGGCTCTGTGACATCCACATTTGGGGGTTGGTTCTTCGACAGGTAGCTTAAGATGGTATCCGCCAGCCACGCGGGTACAGCGACACCATTCAACATGGCGGTTTCCACTGAATACTGTCCTTTGCCCTCCCGAACCTCCAGTTGTCCAACAACCTCCAGTGTCTGAAGACCACTCAGACTGCTTCCTATGAGGGTTGCCGTATAGCCCCCGAGTTCGACCTGATCCATGTCCACAATCACTTCGGTGGCTATTGTGTTCGGCTCGCTGAAATCCACATCAAGGCTTTTTACGCCGAGCTTAGGCTGCTTGGCGATAGCCTCTGCCGCCCAGGCATTCGCCTCCTTTTCGCCAAGTTCGAATTCTTGAGTCTCATTACCCTGCTTGGGAACCATCAGCCTGGCAATCAGTTCTTCGACGCTCGATTCACTTGCAGCCATCAGGCTCGGAAGAAGGGCAATTATCAAAACGAAGTTTCTAATCATCCGTGCATATATCCATTACGATGGCCGACCGAAATCTGCGATTTCCACTTCCTGAAACGCAGTTTCGGATCAAGCCTTGAAGTTACTCTTCGACCCGATAGTTGGGGGCCTCTTTGGTTACCAGGACGTCGTGAACGTGGGATTCCCGCAGTCCGTGGTGAGTGATACGAATGAACTTGGCCTTCTTGTGAAGCTCCTTGATGGTCGAAGCACCGCAATAGCCCATCCCGGAGCGGATACCCCCGAGTAAGACCGGCACCATATTCTCCAGGCTTCCTTTGTAGGGAACACGGCCCTCGATACCCTCGGGAGCGACTTTCGTGAGTCCGGCCTCGATTGAATGACCGTAGCGGTCCGAACTGTGTCCCTTGGCCATAGCGCCCTGAGAGCCCATCCCCCGGTAACTCTTGTAGCTTCGATTCTGGTAGAAGACCAGCTCTCCTGGTGATTCGTCTGTCCCCGCGAAGAGATTACCCACCATGACACAACTTGCTCCGGCAGCCAGCGCCTTCACAATGTCGCCCGAGAACTTGATGCCACCGTCGGCGATGACAGGAAGATCAAGCTTATTGGCTACTTTGACGGTTTCGCTTATAGCCGTGATCTGGGGAACTCCAGTTCCTGTGACGACACGTGTCGTACAGATACTTCCCGGGCCCATCCCCACTTTAACTCCGTCCACTCCAGCATCACAGAGAGCTCGTGCAGCATCACCGGAAGCGATGTTCCCGGCGATGAGGGCAGCGGTTTTCAACCGTTTCTTCAACTGTTTCACGGCTTTGATCACCCGTGTACTGAATCCATGAGCCGTATCGATGATGATCACATCGGCTCCTGCCCCTTCCAGTTCCTTAGCTCTTTCGATAAAGTCGCTGGACGCCCCTACCGCGGCAGCGACGCGTAGTCGCCCATAGCTGTCCTTCGCCGCATCCGGGTAGGTAATCATCTTCGTGATGTCTTTGAAGGTAATCAGCCCCCGGAGCATATATTTCTCGTCAACTACCGGCAGCTTTTCGATCCGATGCTGATGAAGCTTCTTCTTTGCTTCGTCAAGGGAAATGCCCTCTTTGACAGTGACCAAATTATCTTTTGTCATCAGTTCTGCTGCCGGAGCATCCAAATCCGTCGCGAACCGGAGATCCCGGTTGGTCAGAATACCCAGCAATTTGCCGCGCTTGTTTGTCACCGGTACTCCCGAGATCCCGTATCGGTCCATCACGGCCAGTACATCTCCAATCCTCGTTTCAGGACGAACCTTCACCGGGTCAACAATCATGCCCGACTCAAAACGTTTGACCTTGTCGACTTCAGCGACCTGTTCTTCAACGGTCATGTTCCGATGTATGACTCCGATTCCACCTAACCGGGCCAGGGCAATAGCCATAGGGGCTTCAGTGACGGTATCCATGGCGGCTGCTGAAACGGGGATGTTTAGCGAAATATTTCTGCAAAAAACAGTCTTGAGGCTGGCTTCGGCCGGCATCACGTCGGATTTGGCCGGCACTAACAGAACATCGTCAAAGGTAAGTGCTTCCGTCAGTTCCATCGAGGGATTATAGCAGGATTGCCGGCTCAGAGCTTGGATGCCCCATGTTAGAATACTTTGCCAATGATCAATACTTTTTTGGCCAAGATCATCGGCTCTCAGAACGAGCGTTTTCTGAAACGGGTGCGACCGACTGTTGCACAGATAAACTCGCTTGAAAAGGGGATCTCCAACCTTTCAGACGCACAACTCCGGGCTAAGACCGCCGAGTTCAAGCAGCGAATAGAACAGGGTGAAACCCTTGATGACCTCTTACCCGAGGCTTTTGCCGTGGTGCGGGAGGCATCGGTGCGCACGCTGGGTATGCGCCACTACGATGTCCAGCTGATCGGAGGCATTGTCCTCCACAGTGGGAAGATCGCCGAGATGAAAACGGGGGAGGGGAAGACGCTGGTTGCCACTCTTGCCACCTACCTTAACGCCCTGGCTGGGAAAGGAGTGCATCTGGTTACCGTCAACGACTACCTCGCTCGTCGTGATGCTGACTGGATGGGCCCCATATACGAGTTCCTTGACATGAAGGTCGGCAGCATTCAGCACGAAATGGGAGATGCCGAGCGGCAGGCTGCATACCAGGCCGACATTACGTACGGAACAAACAACGAGTTCGGATTTGATTATCTTCGCGACAACATGAAGTATTCGCTGCAGGAATGTACCCAGCGAAGCCATACCTTTGCGATTGTCGACGAAGTCGATTCAATTCTGATCGATGAAGCGCGGACTCCCCTGATTATCAGCGGTCCTTCGGAGGAATCCACCGACAAGTATTACCGGATCGACAAACTGATACCTCGACTGATTCGAGAAGAGGATTTCAACGTTGACGAGAAGGCGCGGTCCGTGGTGTTGCAGGAACCGGGCATAGAAAAGGCGGAAAAGGCCCTCGGGATTGAGAACCTTTACGACCCGCGGAACATGGACCTGGTGCACCACATTCAACAGGCACTGAAAGCTCACACACTGTTCACGCGGGACCAGGACTACGTTGTCAAAGAAAACCAGGTAATTATTGTCGATGAGTTCACCGGTCGTTTGATGCCGGGAAGGAGGTACTCGGACGGTCTTCATCAAGCTCTCGAGGCTATAGAGGGCGTGAAGATTGAGCGGGAGAACCAGACGCTCGCGACTATCACTTTTCAGAACTACTTCAGGATGTACGACAAGTTGGCCGGGATGACGGGAACCGCCGAAACTGAGGCGGCTGAGTTTGAAGGCACTTACAAACTGCAGGTGGTTGTGATCCCAACCAATAAGTCGCTTATTCGAACCGAGTTCTCCGACGCCATCTACAGGACTCAGCGGGAGAAATTCGCCGCAGTTGCGGACGAGATAAAGGAACTTAACCGGGCTGGGCGTCCTGTGCTGGTTGGTACCACTTCGATCGAGAAGTCGGAGCGACTCTCCAGCCTCCTGAAACGGCGGGGTATTAAGCACGTAGTGCTCAACGCCAAGTATCACGAAAAAGAGGCTCAGATAGTCGCGGAGGCGGGTAAGAAGAGCTCTGTCACGATTGCCACCAACATGGCTGGACGAGGCACCGACATCATTCTCGGTGGCAAACCTGAATTTGAGATGACCCCCCTTGCAACAGTCGAACATCCTGCTCCTGACGGTTCGGACTCCGGAGGTGGGCAAGAATCGTCAAATCCGGAAGAAGCAGTACCGTCGACAGCTTCTGAGCCGGCACGGCAGCGTGCCTTTGAGCAGTGGCAGCAAGCGCATGACGAAGTGGTTGAGTTGGGTGGACTCCATATTGTCGGGACCGAGCGACACGAAGCACGACGGATCGACAATCAGCTGAGAGGACGTGCTGGAAGACAGGGTGACCCCGGTTCGAGCCGGTTCTATCTTTCCCTGGAGGACGACCTTCTGAGGATCTTCGGATCCGAAAACATTACGAATCTCATGCAGAAGCTGGGCATGGAAGAGGGCGTTCCGATCGAGTCCAAGTTGATAACGAGGCAGATCGAGAGAGCTCAAGGCCAGGTAGAGGCGCGGAATTTCGAGATCAGGAAGCACCTGCTGGAATACGACGACGTGATGAACAAGCAGCGGGAGGAGATCTACCGCTTCCGCCGAGACCTCCTGGAGGGCGAGGATCAAAAGGCTTATGTCTTCGAGATGGCCGAGGAGTTAACCCTCGATTTCCTCGATTCCTATGCGAGTACTGAGGTGAGTCCTGCTGACTGGGATTTGCCCAATCTGAATGTCAATATGAAACGCATCTTTGGCCTCGAGATTCCAGATCAGGTAAGGGTTCCGGCAGCTGAGGGTAACGGGAGTCCCGAGCCTGCCTCTGAAGATCCCATTCCCGTAACTGAGTTGTCTCGGCCGGAACTTGAAGATTACCTGATCGATGCTACTCGCCAAAAGTATGAGGAAAAAGAGCAGGAGTCCTCTCCCGAGTTTATGCGCTGGTTCGAACGAATGCTGATGCTTCAGATCTTCGATCAGCAATGGAAGGATCACTTGCTGGCCCTTGATCACCTTAAGGAAGGCATCGGGTTGAGAGGTTATGGGCAGCGGGATCCCAAGGTCGAGTACAAGCGCGAGTCTTTTGCGCTGTTCGAGGATCTCAGGGATCGTGTCAGAGAAGAGGTGGTCCGGATGCTGTTCTTGCTGCGGCCGGCTTCAGAAGGCGAAGAACGCGAAATCCTGGGCGCCCGGGCACGGCGTTCCCAGCAGGATATCAGCTTATCGGGTGGCGAGTTAGGGTCTGGAGTCAGCCCGGCTGGAATCCAGAGTCCGCAGGCCTCAAGGCGCTCCGCGGGCGGTGGCGGTGCGGTTCCTGCCAAAACGGTTGTCCGGGCGACGCCGAAAGTGGGACGCAATGATCCGTGTCCATGTGGATCGGGGAAGAAATTCAAGAAGTGCTGTGGACGATGAACCGGTGATCGGTAATCGGTAATCGGTAATCGGTGATCGGGGTGGAACCGGGGCTTGAGTCCTGAGTCTTGAGTCTTGGGTCTTGGTATCTTCATTCGTGCTCGTGCTCGTGCTCGTAATCGGTCATCGGGGTAAGATTTACCACTAAGACACCAATGACACCAAGCAAACACGTGGTCTACTCACCCTGTTTTTCGATAACGGATAACCGATAACCGATTACCGGTTCGCCATTTGTCACTTGTCATTTATCATTTGTCATTCCCCAGCGTGTGAGTGCATTCACTTTTCCTGCAAGGCAAATAAAGCTACCCTTTCATAGATTCGCGGAGGTCCGTATGAAGCTTTCGG
>JAUWTT010000324.1 GCA_030614585.1 Acidobacteriota bacterium | reverse complement strand
GGATGCCGGATGCCGGATGCCGGATGCCGGATGCCGGATGCCGGATGCCGGATGCCGGATGCCGGATGCCAATAGATTGTGACCTTTTCTGGGTGACATTTTCTTGGTGGCCTTGGTGCCTTGGTGGTCAACCCCGATCACCGATTACCGATCACCGATTACCGATCACCGATTACCGATCACCGGCATCTGGAAACTGGTATCGGCCTTCGCTAATTCACGAGCAGTGCGGTAGCGATGACAAAGTAGAACAGGACGCCGAGGATATCGATACTCGTGGTTACAAATGGTCCGGTGGCAATGGCCGGGTCAATGTTTAGTCGATCCAGGAAAAGGGGTACAAATGTCCCTATGCTGGCGGCAAGAACCATCGAAACGCAGACGCTGAGGCCCACGACTAGACCCAGTGCCGGCGGAGCATCCATGAAACGCAAGTAGGCGACGATACCGAGTAGAAGTCCATAGAAGACCCCGAGGATGATTCCGACGCGGATTTCTTTGAAGATCATACGGGCTGCGTTGCCGAAAACTACACGCCCCGTCGCAATACCCCGAACAATAATCGTTGATGATTGGGTTCCGATGTTTCCGCCCATGCCGATAATAACCGGGATAAAGGCAGCCAGAGCAAGAACGCTTTGCAGAGTCAGTTCGAATTTTCCAATGATAGCTGCGGCCAGCACACCACCGACCCAGCTGGCAAACAGCCACGGCAGCCGAGACTTTGCATTCTCCCACGTAGATCGGAAAAGAATCTCTCTGTCTTTGCCAACTCCAGCCATACGCAGAAAATCCTCGGTCGCCTCTTCTCTGATGACATCGACAATCTCATCGACATTGACGATCCCGAGCAGTTTCCCTTCGAAGTCGACAACGGGCACAGCCAGGTAGTTGTATCGAGCCAGAACGCGGGCCACCTCTTCCTGGTCAGTTTCCGGCAGGACGGTATGGACATTTTTCACCATGATCTCGCCGAGTTTCGTCTGCGGAGGTGTAGTGACCAGGTCACGAAGAGAAATCACGCCCACTAACCGCTCATCTTCACCGAGCACATAGAGGTAAAACACCATGCCGGCATGAGCATGGTCCTGTAACGCTGCAATCGTCTCCTTTGCCAGAGTCTCCTCGGGCAGTGTGAAGACATCTGTGTCCATGATCGCACCGGCGCTATCCTTCGGATAGGCCATGATCTCCTCGAGTTCGGCCTGTTCTTCCGCCTTCAACAGATCCAAAATCGATTTGGCTCGCTCTTCAGGCAAAAGCCCGAGGATGTGTGCCTGGATGTTTGAACTGTCATGGCGGATTATTTGGGCGATTCTCCGGGGATCCTCGTCCTCGAGCAGCTCAACAATGACGGATTCATCAAGCTCACTCAGGAACTCCGCCGTCTGCTCGCTGGGCACCATGATCTGAAAGAGTGTGGCTTGCTCCTCTTCGCTCAAGAACCGGAAAACATGGGCGAGGTCAGCTGGGTGGGTCTTTTCGATCAGCTTCGACAGATTCGGATTTGCATGACGTCGCAGAAGGCGGCGAAAAGTGTCGCGAAGTACACTCACTTCTTGAGCGAACATTTCCTTTCTCATTGGCTGTCTCCAAGTAGTGTGCCTGTTCTCGGTACGTCCACGCGATTCCGAGTCATGACTCTCTGTACCCTATCATTGTCGAGCACTTGAGACCCAAGTCTTGAGATTCTAGTGCGCAAACCTGATTGCCGCAAACAAGATTTGAGCCGGGGCTCTCGTTTATCCACTCGAACCAACCATTGACACGCGCGGCGAGAGGTCCTATGCTCGCCGGAATCGTGAGGACTTAAAATGATGAAATCGCTCCTCTTATCCCTTTTGATTCTGACATTTTGTTATGGTGAATCTCTGCCTGCAGGAAGTGCGCCGCCGGAAGACTGGAGACCTTATGCCCAGCGGGAAGCACTCAAACCCGAGTATGACCAGGACGCTGAATCCGGCACACTGATCCTGCGCTCGTCAGGTTCTTTCCGTTGCAACGGCGCCTGGCGGAGAGTGTACGCAGTCGAAGAGAATCAGTTCTACGGGTTTGAAGTCGAGTATCGAGCTGAGAGAGTAGCGCTGATCCGCCGCTCGGTTCTAGCCCAGGTCGATTGGATCGGTGCCGATGGCCTGCGTGTGGGCTATCCCGATTATCCATCGAATCTCGTAGACCGTGGAAGTGGTTGGAAGAAATTGAGCGAGGTCATTCGCGCCCCTGAGGGGGCGACCGCTGCACAGGTCGATTTGATTCTCCGCTGGGATAGCGAAGGGGAGGTCCGGTGGAGAAACGTTAGATTCCAGAGTGCTGCGGCTCCAGCTCACCGTCGAGTGAAGTTAGCGACGGTTAACTACCGCCCTCAGAGTAGTACGGGGCCAAGACAGAATCTCGAGGAGTTCTCTCGTTTCGTAGAACTGGCGGCAGATGAAGGGGCGGACATCGTATGCCTCCCCGAAGGTGTTACGTCGGTGGGAACCGGGAAAACCTATCTCGAAGTCGCGGAGCCGGTTCCTGGTCCGAGTACAAAGCTGCTGGGAACGCTCGCAAAGCGTCGAAGTGTGAACATCGTAGCCGGCCTGATCGAGCGCGACGAGAAGACCTGTTACAACACGGCCGTCTTGATTGGGCGCGACGGGAGGTTGGTGGGCAAGTACCGGAAGGTGAGTCTACCCAGAGAGGAGATTGAGGGCGGCTTGACCCCCGGCTTAGAGTTTCCAGTTTTTGACCTCGATTTTGGGCGGGTAGGTCTCTTGATCTGCTGGGATATCCAGTTTCCTGAGGGAGCTCGAAGGTTGGCAGATCTTGGAGCAGAAGTCATTCTGCTGCCAATCTGGGGGGGGAAGGAGCCCCTCTATACCGCACGATCACTTGAGAATCAGATCTATCTGGTGACTTCCAGCTATGACTCAAAGACCGGGATCTGGGGTCCAAGGGGAGAGCTTCTTTCAGAGGCAATTGACGAAGGGAGTATCGCCATCGCGGAGGTTGATCTGGCCGAAGAGACCTACTGGAAGTGGTTGGGTAACTTACGCTGGCGGATTCCCCGCGAGTCGCCACCGGTCAGCGAATCGCCCCGCTGAAGATTCTCAGCTGGGGGATTTACCACCAAGGCACCAAAAACACCAAGAGAGAAAGCAGAAAAGTGGTCCACTGTACACAGCTTCGGGAAAGGCTATAGCTGAGTTTTTGGTCGTTCGTCGTTGCCCCAGTTCCCAGACCCCAGTTCCCAGCTCCCGACCCCTTCGTTTCCCTTTTTGGCAGTGAGGCTATGGTGCCGCTTCTATCGGTTCTTGATCCTGCGCGCCGCTTCGATGCGCAAAGGAGACGGCTCTCTATGTAACAGAAGTCTTGGATTCCAGTGCGGGTTTTTGAACACCACGGGCACGGAAAGTTGACGGAGTAACCCCGTACTCTCGACCGAATCGCTTTGTAAAATGTGAAACACTTTTGAAACCGACCCCGTAAGCCACTTCACTCACTGATAGAGGCTGCGTTTTAAGCAGAAGGGCTGCGCGTTGAAGCCGTAGGCTCAGAATCACTTCAGCGGGGGCTTGACTCAGTATTTCTCTAAGCTTCCTATACAGATGAACTCTGCTTAGAGCCAATTCCCACGCCAGTTCCTGAACCCCAAAGTCCTCATTCTCCATATTCTCCTCAATCGCGACTTGAACACGCTCAAGGAATTGCCGATCTGTCGCATCCTTGGCCCTTTTTGCCAGCTTGACTTCTGATGAAGAAACCTCGGATCCGGCAAAACGCGTCTTCAAGTGACGGCGCAGACCGATGAGATTCGCTACACGCGCCTTCAACTCCGCAGCACTGAACGGCTTCGTCAGGTAGTCGTCAGCGCCCCTCTCCAATCCCTGCAACTTGTCCTCAAGTTCTACCTTCGCTGTCAACAGAATAACTGGAATAAAGTCCAGTTCCGGATCTTCTCTAATTGCACTGCAGAGGTCATAGCCATTCATCTCAGGCATCACTACATCGCTAACGATCAAGTCTGGAATCTCGTGTCGTGCAAGTTCTAATGCCTCGACTCCGTTTCCGGCTTCAACCACTCGATATTCCAAACTCAGGTGCTTCTTGAGTAACAGGCGCAGGTCTTCATGATCCTCAACGATAAGAACTTTGGTCTGATCGCGGAGCTTGGGCTCACCATATGCAGTGACTGCATCAGCGTCATTCTCCATCGAGGAGAGTTCCTCTATCACCTGGCCCACCACGTTAGACCTTCCCGGAGCCTGTCCCGTTGGAGCCAGGTCTCTTGCTCTGAGGTGTTTCTTGCCTCTCCGCAGTCGCAGAGTGAAGATGCTCCCAACCTCGGGTTCGCTTTGAACCAGGATCTTACCGCCATGTAATTCGACGAGTTCTTTTGTGACAGAAAGACCCAGTCCGGTCGACATCGGGGAACGAGGTGCTCTGTCATCCGAATGATAGAAACGGTCGAAAATGTGACCGATACTATCAGCAGGAATACCCACTCCCGTGTCTTCAATCTCAACCTCGATGTACTCTTCGTCGGGGGCAGGGGCAACTCGGATTCGAATCTCTCCTCCGTCGTGCGTAAATTTGAAAGCATTAGCCAAGAGGTTAGAGAGCACCTCTTCCAACCTTGCCTCATCCCAGAAGACCTTGAGTACCTGGTTCGAAGCCGAGAAAATGAGGTCTATATCCCTCCGCCCTGCGAGGGGCTGGAAAAACTGCACATGCTCTTTCAAGAAAAAACAGAGATCAATCTCGCGAGCCTGCAGGTTGAGTTGTCCATCTTCGATTTTGGCAACTTCAAGCAGTTGATTGATCAGTCGCAGGAGCCTTCTAGCCGCACGATTTGCCAGCTCGATATGTTGAACCACTTCTGGTAACAACGGGCCATGAAACCCTTCCTGCAGATCCTCCAAAGGTCCCAGGACTAGAGTGAGAGGAGTACGAAACTCGTGAGCAACGTCCGCAAAAAATCGAGATTTGGCTTTGTCCAGTTCTAGCAGAGTTGCCGCCTGTCTCTCCACCAACTCGAGAGCTTTCTGCAGTTCCCTCGTTTGACGGGTTACTCGATTTTGAAGGATTACCTCCTGCTGTCTCAAACTCCAGACTCGCCACCGATAGAAGGTTCCAAGACCCGTGATTACCAACAAAAAGGAAGAAATATAAAAGGCCAGGGTTCGCCAGAATGGCGGCTCAATTGTGAACGCGAAGTTTGCGTCACTCTCGTTCCAAATACCTTGTCCTGTCGATGCCTTTACGTGGAAAGAATAAGCTCCTGGCTCAAGGTTCGTGTAAGTGGCCCGTCGCTCAGTCCCAGCTTCCCGCCATGTCGAATCAAAGGGATCCAACCGATAGAAACAACGGTTTCCTCTCGGATCACTGAAGTGCAATGGAACGAAATC
>JAUWTT010000069.1 GCA_030614585.1 Acidobacteriota bacterium | reverse complement strand
TATTTCGCCGGGAATATCCCCCACAAACATGCCAAGTTCTCCCACAGTCACCACCCGGCTCATGATCGAAGAAGCTCCTGGCATCGTGATGGCATGGGCCAGAAGAGAAAAGCCGAGCCGCGTCGTTTCGATAACTTCGTCAGCGCCGGCGCTGCGGGCATGCGCAACGTTTTCGGCGTCAAGGATCTCAGCCACAACGTATAAAGGCCGCTTTCTCTTCTTGGTAAGCGCTTTGTTCCTCATATGGGAGCGAATCGTGAAAACGGTCAGAATCGTCTGAGCGTCCGCCTGTTGTGGAGGGACAGCTCGGGAGCCGACAACAATCACTGCCAAAGCGTGCGTGAGGCGGATCTTGTCCAGTTCGCTTTCTTTTGTCGGATCGCCACTAACCCAGGTGAAGTCAGGTGGAAGGTCTGCCGGACGATTTCCGTCTGAGAAAATCAGAAT
This sequence comes from Acidobacteriota bacterium, assembly GCA_030614585.1. Lineage (GTDB taxonomy): Bacteria > Acidobacteriota > UBA6911 > RPQK01 > JAPXNP01 > JAUWTT01. The sequence continues at coordinate 10,905 of JAUWTT010000069.1, read as the reverse complement.
GGCAGTCTCTTCGGGATTCACTTCCTGGACGATTGTGTCTAGAAGCATTCTTGCACCCGAGTCATAGCCACAAATCACTATGTGCTTAAGAGTTGTGCTCATTCGAAACTGTTCCTCGCGGATAGTGAGTACCGCAGTGAGTATAGTCTGGGAGACGATGCCCGCAAATAGAGCCAGCATGAACAGGCCCGAAACCATCAGGAAGGCACCTACTACACGGCCCAGAGGTGAGACTGGGGTTATGTCCCCGAAGCCGACCGTAGTAAGGGTTACAATTGCCCACCAGAGCCCATCTCCCAGGGTCTTGATATCTGGATTCTTTCCGACCTCGATCAGGTAAATGCTGAAGCCGCCGAGCAGGGTGGCCGCCCCAAGTGCCGTAAAGGCGAAAGAATAAAGGAGTGCATTGTCGCGGAAAGAACGAGTCAGTCCCTGGTACGGATTGCTGTAACGAAAGACGCGTCTTGTGTACAGCAGGCGTAACAGACGAACCGCCCGGAGGCCTCTGAGTGCTGGGACAAGAGCTGAAACGGTAATAATGTCGATCAGATTCAGCGGTCTCAGACAAAATACGAGGCGCCCCGTAATCTGATGACGACACCTGGAGAGCCGATTTCCTTCAAAGAGGTCCAGCTTTGGCGGATGGAAGGAGACGATTCGGAGTGTGATCTCAACCACGAAAATCCAAAGGATGATCCTGTCCAGGTTATCGACAAGTTTTTTGCCCGGATAATCGGGGCTGAGTAGGAAGTCAATGGCAAAAAGGAGCACCGAGACGCTGATCAGAACCCAGATAATCCATTGAACCGTACGGTAGACTCGTGTGTCCGGCTGGTGGAAGGCTCTCTGAATCAGGCTTCCAATAACCATTATCTCCTTCTCCTCAACAGTCTTGGATGCCTGTGGTGGGTTTCTCCCACTGACCGCTTTCGGCGGAGCGGAAAAGAGCGTCGATAACGGCCATATTCTGAACCGAATCCTCGAGAGTCATCGGCGGATTGCGTTCGCCTCGAATGCACGATGAGAATAGATCGCCCTGAATCGTGTACTGATTGCAAACAGGCAACTCAATGGTTTCTACATCTTCTCCGAACAAGTCGCCACCGCTGACAAAGAGCCTGCACGGGCGGTCGGGGGGAGCATTGAAAGGAATCTCGACTTCGACCTTCTTCGTGGTTCCGAAAAAGAGCATGCGCTGGTGGGCCACCATTTGTGTGGAACAGGCAAAAGAGGACTGAACGTCTCCGTAGTCGAGAATCCCCGATGCCAACCGGTCGACGTTGAACTCCGGGTCCATTTCCAACACACCGAAGACCCGCTTTGGCTCTCTGCCCAGAACGAACCGGGAGGTAACGATTGGGTAGCATCCAATGTCCATAATGCCGCCCCCCCCCCATTCAGGCACATTCCTTACGTTGTCCGGATCACGATTGTAGTAGCTGAAAAAGCCTTGAATTGCACGGATCTCTCCCAATGTTCCCGACTGGACGAGTTCTCTGACCTTAAGCCACTGGGGGTGAGTTCGGACCATAAAGGCTTCTTCGATCTGGACCCCGGTCCGATCTCGGGCGTCCACGAGTTCTCTCGCTTCCTGAGCTGACAGGGCCAGCGGCTTCTCACATAGCACATGTTTCCCGGCTTCCGCAGCCCGAATCGACCAGGGTACATGGAGATGGTTGGGTAACGGATTGTAAACCGCTTCGATCTCCGGATCCTCAAGCAGTTGTTCGTAGGACCCGTAGGCGTTTTGGATGCCAAGGTGACTTGCAGCTTCCTGGGCCTTTCGCTGGTCCCGAGAGGCTATGGCACAGACCTCTGTGAACTCCCCTTCCTGCATCGCCGGAATCACTTTTTCGACAGCAATTCTCGCAGCACCCAGAACTCCCCACTTAACCTTTTGCTTCATCGCTCATCTCCTGTGACGTGAACCCTCTGGACGTTCTCAACGTTACCACTTCGAGTGGGGTCCACGCCATGTGCAGAAGGCTCGGAGTCGCGTGGTAGTATATCGCCCCAATGAAGAAGCTTAGATCTTTCGTGCTGGTCTTGATCATAATCGCAGTGGGTGTGGTGATTTGGTACTGGGACAGCGATCCCCCCACGGTCAGAATCGATAGCGCCGACTACGTGAATAAGGATGGGGAAATCGGGTTTATTGCCGAAGATCTCGGGAAGGGCCTCAGATCAATTTCTGCGGTTGTGCGACAGGGGGAGGATGTGAACCCCATCTTTGAAGCCACTTACGAATTCACAATTCTTCCCTGGCACCGAACGGCTGAGTTGAAGGAAATGGTGGTTTCTATAGAGAAACTGGGCGTCTCCGAGGGAGCATTTGAGATCGAATTCGAGGCCCGGGATCAATCGAACCTCTGGTTCTTCTCACGTTCCGCGGTAACGAAGAGAGAATTCACGCTGGACACCAAACGCCCCATTCTCTCGGTGCTTTCTCGCCAGCACTACATAACCCAGGGAGGATCGGAAGCAGTTCTTTACAAGGTTCAGGAAGCAGGAAGTGACTCGGGGGTCCTGGTGGGAGATCGAGTCTTCCGTGGGTTTCCCCTCTCCGGGCGGGGAGACGGAGTACATTTAGCCATTTTCTCGATTGGGTACGATCAGCCTGTGGACGTTCCCCTTTCGCTCTGGGCCCAGGATCGTGCTGGAAATCGAAGCAAAGCGAGCTTCTGGCATAAGGTCTTCCCCGGAAAATTCCGGAATCGAAAGATTACGATTTCTGACTCGTTTATCGCTTCGGTGGCCCCGGAGATCCTCGAGCACTCACCCGAGGTTTCTGAACAATCGACTCCGTTAGAGACTTTCCTTGAGATCAACCGCACTCTACGTACCTTGAACAATCAACGAATCGCGGAACTGACTCAGCAGTCAGAGCCCAGGTTGTTGTGGACCGAACCCTTTGCTCAATTGAGCAACTCACAGGTGGAGTCGATCTTCGCGGATCACAGGACCTATCTATACGAAGGCAAAGAGTGTGACCAGCAGACTCACCTGGGGTTTGACCTGGCCTCATTGGCGCTGAGCCCCGTTGAGGCCTCTAACAGTGGAACCGTGGTCTTCGCCGATTTTCTGGGTATCTATGGCAACACGGTCATTGTCGACCACGGGCTCGGGCTCTTCTCACTATACGGTCACTTGAGCTCACTTGGGGTCGAGGTCGGGCAAACCGTGGCTCGGAGGGAGGCGTTGGGTCAGACCGGCCAAACCGGCTTAGCAGGTGGTGACCACCTTCATTTCTCTATGCTGCTGCAGGGTCACCAGATCAACCCAATCGAATGGTGGGACGAGGACTGGGTACGTAAGCACGTTCTGGTTAAGATCGAAGGTGGGGAGTCGATCGAATAAGGTCTAAGCCTTCAACCTGGACAGTGCACACCACCAAGACACCAAGGACACTAAGGAAACCCCAGTAATCTTAGTGTCTTCTTGGTGCTATTGGTGTCTTGGTGGTGGATCCAGGTTATTTCACTCGGCGAAGCAAGGATCGCTTTCTCTTCTGTTCCAATGCCTCGTGACAGCACTGGATCTCTTCCATGACTTCTTTCCGCCGCAGCTCTACCCAGCGAGCGTCGGATTCCAGCCTTTCCAATTCAGCTTCCAGTATCAGTAGCCTGAGTTCGACCGGAAGCAACTGTTCAAGAGGTGGGTCTTTTTGACTCATGATCCCGATTTCTCGGCATAATAACCTTTTCGGTGACTGACCTTCAAGCCTTTGCCGGCTACCTTAACGACTACCTCTCGGAAGGCATTATCCTTCTGAGGGTTACTTGAAACATACCCGATACTGTACTGGCTTTTGATTGCCTGGTTGATCTTTCTGAATGCTTGTTCAAGTTGGTCCAGGCGAGCCTTGGAGTTGAAGAACAATCCACCCGTTTCTCTGGAAAACTCCTTGAGCTTGCCAAAATTCGCTCGGGAACGCCCTCCTTTAATTCCAACTCCAAATATCAGGACGTCATGCTCCTGTGCAAGCTTGATGGCATCATCGTCTTTGGTGACGCTTTGGGTATCATCCCCATCGGAAAGAACGACCATGAGCCGTCTTCCTACCTCGTGGCGAAGCAACTCGTCCACGGCCAGATAGATCGCATCGTAGAGTTTAGTAGCGCCACCGGCTCGAATATCTTCTATCGAGTTTTCCAAAAGGCGGAGGTCGTAAGTGAAGTCTTGGGCCAGGTTGATCTCACTGTCGAACTGGACCACGGCCGCCAGATCCTTGTTCTTCCGCAACGTCTCCTGGAGAAACACATTTGCAGCCTCCTGCTCGAAGAACAACTTGTCCTTAACGCTGCCACTAGTGTCGATGAGCAGGACAACGTTTAGAGGCTGGGCATCCTCACCGGCCTCTAACCCAAAGTACTGTATCTCCTGCTTCACGCCATCCTCGAAGATCTCGAAGTTTTCCTTGGTCAGGTCTGTAACGTAGCGGTCCTTCTTCCGAACGGTGCACAAGACATTGACCACCTCTACTTCGGCTCGGAAGGTTGGGGTTTGGGACTGTGAATTCTGGGCGCTGACTTCGGAAACACTCGACAGTACAAGGGTGAGAAGAACGAAAAGAACTCGGAAAACTAGAGGGTTAAAACGCATTTGGTTTTCTTCAATGAGCAAGTGCACAACGTTGGCTCGCTAGAAACGTATAGAGTCCGGCAATGGCCAAATAGATCAAATCAAAGTAGGAGATGTCAATTCCGCTCATTGTAATCGCAAGGTCGATCACTATGGCCGGAACCAAACTGTAGAGCGCAATAGTGACTGAATCAGCCAAAGGGAGACGTACTCCGTAGCTAACCGCAACCGAATAGGCGATGGGGCTCAAGATCAGCGCCTGGAGGGATTTGGCCAGGATGTTGTAGATGAGAAGAATAGAGTATGCCACCGGGAAGTAAGCCCAAACAATGAACGTCTCATACTCGCCCAGGTTCTCCGGAGTCACGGAGAATTCACCGAAGTCTTCCCATAAGTAAGTTTGCAGAGTCTGTCCCTGCACCTGCACATAAAGTTTCTCTTGTGTGAAGAGGAGAACGGGCTCCTCCAGACCACTGGGATCAGAGTAGGTCCCTGTCGTGTCAAAAACAAAGGTCCAGGTGGAATCGTCCTGGTACTTGGCCACAACTGGTTGGTCGGCCAGCACATGGAGCTCTCCAGCCACAACTTCGATAGGAGGAAAGTTTTCGGCCGCCCAATCGAAGAACCGTTCCACACGGGGGCCATAGAACGAGGCATAGATCAAGGTCAGAGCCAGAGCAAGGAATGCGGAAATATAGAGAAGGAAGAGCGCAGTCTGGCGAAAAGGTTGCTGGAATACGCTCGCGTAGAAATCAAAATCAGTTATGGCAAGATAGGCTTGGCGCCAGAAGAGTCGAAGCATCCTTTAGGCATCGGAGTAGTAAAGAATTCGGTTACAGTTCTCACACAGGATAATCTGCCGATTGGTTCGAAGCTCCGCCAGCAGTTGCGGACGCAGGCGCACATGACAGGCTTCACAGGAGTGGTTAACCACCTTCGTCACCGCGATGCCGTCTCGAACCGCCGCAATCCGTTGATACCGGGCAAGAAACTCACCTGGGATTTCATTTTGAATACGGGCGCGTTCCTTCTCAACCTCTTGCAGGCCGGAGTCGGACTCAACTACGAGAGCTTCCAACTCCTTCTTCCTCGCCAGCGCAATATTCTCCTCTTCCTGGAATGCACTCTTGGCCTCCGCCAGCTTTTGATCAAGTTCATCCGATTCGAGCATCTGCTCGAGAATGAAGTCTTCCCTTTCTGAGATCTGACTTTCAACAAACTTGATCTCGTGAAGCATGGCCTGGTAGGCGGTGTTAGTTTTGACCTCCATCAATTGCTCTCTGTAATGTGAGAGCTTCCGCCCCAAATCTTCCACCTCTGATTCCGTTAGGCGACGCTCTTTGGACGAATGAGTGATGGCCGCCTCAGCCTTTTCAACCATGTTTCTCTTCTCAGCAAGCTCCTCATCGAGGCAGGCGATTTCCTTCGGAGTCTGTTCGACCCGGTCGCGCAGTTCCGACTGTCTCACCTGCAATTCCTGGAGCCGGATCAAGTTCTGTAAAGCGTGAGTTGTTTCAATATCTTGCATCGATGTGCACCCAGCTTGATGCCCCTATGTTAAGGTCTCTTTTTCAAAAAACACAGCCATTTGGTTGCTATCTAAAACCTTCGGCACCTCTCACTCATCATGGGAAGCACCAGATTTGGTGGGCCCAGTAGGACTCGAACCTACGACCGTCTGATTATGAGTCAGATGCTCTAACCAACTGAGCTATGGGCCCATGCCAGAATCAGCGCGCTTACTCAATAGCACCCCATTCCTTTTCCAATAAAAAAAGGGGAGCGAATTTACCCCCCCTTATAGCGTCTAAAGTGGCCCCCCCTCTTTGCCGTCAGCTTCAAGGAAGGCCTTGAGCTTCCTGCTTCGAGACGGGTGACGGAGCTTCCGCAGAGCTTTTGCCTCAATCTGCCGAATCCGCTCCCTGGTTACGGAGAAACGCTGCCCAACCTCTTCCAGAGTGTGTTCGCTGCCGTCTCCGATCCCGAAGCGCATCCGAATTACCTGTTCTTCCCGAGGAGTCAAGCTCTGAAGGACGGATGCAGTCTGCTCCTTCAGATTCAGGTTTATGATCGATTCAGAAGGCGAAACAACACCGCGATCCTCAATGAAATCTCCAAGGTGACTGTCCTCTTCTTCGCCTATAGGTGTCTCGAGTGAAATTGGTTCCTGGGCAATCTTCAGGATCTTCCTGACTTTGCTGACAGGCATATCCATCTTCCTCCCGATCTCCTCGGCCGTCGGTTCGCGCCCATATTCCTGAACCAGAGCCCGAGACGTCCGGATCAGTTTGTTGATTGTTTCGATCATGTGGACGGGAATCCGAATAGTCCTTGCCTGATCGGCGATGGCCCGGGTGATGGCCTGTCGAATCCACCAAGTTGCATAGGTTGAGAACTTATAGCCGCGCCGGTACTCAAATTTATCGACGGCCTTCATCAACCCAATATTTCCCTCCTGTATCAAATCCAGAAACTGAAGTCCTCGATTCGTGTACTTTTTAGCGATCGATACCACGAGCCTCAGGTTGGCCTCGACCAGTTCCTTCTTTGCGATGTCTGCTTCAAGTTCTCCGTGTTTGATCGTCGCCAACGTCCGCTTCAACTCAATGGGGGTGGCAAACGCAGCCTCTTCGACCTCAATGAGTTCTTTCTCGATCTCTCGAATTCGAAGCTTCAGCTTCTTTGCTTCTTCAAGCTTCAACGGAGACTCCTGAAGTTTCTTGAGATGCTTGGCTTCCCTCTCCAGGATCATGACGCGACCCACAATGTCTTTTATCTTCCCAACCAGTTCCTCATGAACATCCGCAGTGAGTGCCAGGTTTCGAATGCTTCGAGCTGTTGGAATACGGTAGCGCGCCAACTTGGAAAGCAGCTTCTTGTATTGGGAGCTGTCCCGTTTTACCTTCCTCAGTCGGGCTCGCAGTTTGGTGGCTTCAGTTTCCAGCCCTGAGATCTTCTCGATACGTTCGACAACTTGTTGTCGCCTCGTGTCCAACACCTCCTGGGTGATCTCGTCTTCAGTAATAATAACCAAGTGCTTGAGGTTGAACCCTGGATCCGCAAGAACAATCAAGTATTGACGGATCTCATTCACCACCAGGGGAGCCCGAGAGATCGCCTTCAGGACGGTTCGTTTTCCTTTCTCAATTCGCTTGGCGATTTCAACTTCACCTTCGCGCGTCAACAAAGGAACCGTACCCATTTCTCGAAGGTACATCCTGACGGGATCGTTGGTCTTCTCAAGGTCTTCGGAAGTTTTTTCGAGTTCGGTTCCCCCTTCATCTGAGGAGTCGGTGCCCGTCTTCTTCTTGATGACTTCAAATTCGTCATCGGAATCGATCATCTCGATTCCCGCTTCACCAAACAGATAGAAAATGTTATCAAGGTCCTCCGAGGATTGGATATCATCGGGCAGTAACTCGTTGATTTCATCATAAAGGAGATAGCCCTTCTCTTTCCCAACAGAGAGTAGCTCTTTCACTCCCTCATACTTTTCTTCCAGTACCGCGAGAAGATCTTCGTTTTCTTGACTCATCAATTAAAGTCTTCAATTATACAAAATTCGTGTACACCAAGAGCAGGAACAGAGACTGGCTAAGAAGCAGCAATCAGAACGAACCGCATCCGGGTTACGTCCCTCCATGTCAAAAACTCGATCACTCGTGCTGCCGTCTTCGCAGGCTTTCCTTTCTTGCCAGTAATTCGTTCAGTTGCGTAGAATCCCCCCCAAGGCTTTCCTGTAGGGCAATCTCCTCTTGAATCTGCTGACTGAGGCGATTGTCCTGGAGTCTACGCACTGCATCGACACTGTTCCGGACGACTTCCAACGACGGCAGCATGGCCGAAGAATCCATTGTTGCGTGGTCAAACCAATCACGGTCATCTTCGTCGATCAAATCCCGTATTCTTGTGACGCTGATTTCCTGATTTCGATTCTTCAGTTCACAAATTTGTTGAAAAACATATTCGGATCTCAGTCCCTCAAACAGAGCGGGGTCCAACATTTCCAGAGTCTCAAGGCGTGTCTCCTCCTCAATAACAGCGATGAGAAGTGTGCGTTCAGCAAGTGTCGGTTTTGACTCGGGGAGTTGTGCTCTCAATTCAGCCTGTATGTCACGAGGGTGCCGATCCATTCTGCGAATTTCCTGAACCAGAAGGTCTTCAGCAACTCTTATCCGGGAAGCGATCCTTGATAGGTACTCGGCCCGTTCAATTCGATTAGGCACCTTCAACAAATATGGAAGAATTCTGGAAGTTATCTCCTGTTTTCCTTTTGGACTCAAGGGATCCTTCACTTCAGAGACAAAGTATCCCAACAGAAAATCGAGATAAGGGGATGAAGTCTTGATGAGATCAAGGTAGGCGTGAAGCCCATTTGCAATGATGAAAGAATCAGGGTCCTCCCCCTCTGGAAGAGTCAAGATGTTCACATGGAAACCCTGTGCGAGAAACAGGTCAATTGAGCGAAGTGTAGCCGCCGAACCGGCAGTGTCCGGATCAAAACTGACTACGACGTTTCGAGTGTAGCGCCCCAGAAGCCTTGTCTGGTTCCCGGTTAGCGCTGTTCCCAGTGAGGCCACGATGTTACGGACTCCAAACTGGTACGGGATAATACAGTCGAAGTAGCCTTCCACTAGAACTGCAAAATCCCGCCGTCGAATCTCGTCCTTCGTTACCGAAAGGCCAAAAAGGTTATCCCCCTTTTGATAGAGGGGGGTTTCCGGGGAATTGAGATACTTGGGGACGCCGTCTCCCTGGACCCGGCCTCCGAAGGCGATCGTCCTACCGGTCAAGTTGCAGATCGGAAAGATAATACGATTCCTGAACTTGTCAAAATTCTCTCCGGAAGCGCTCTTCTTAATCAACCCACACAGTTCCAGCTCGGGGGCAGTGTACCCGGCAGACGTCAGGTGATGAAGAAGTTGATTCCGGCCTGAAGCGAACCCGAGCGAGAAACCTTCAATAGTGTCCCGATCTATTCCTCGATTCCTCAAGTAGCTCTGAGCTTCGGCATTTGACGTCAAGGAATCGGAAAAAAAACGGGTTGCATCTTGCATAAGCTCGAGGAGCCGCGCACGACGGCTGGCTGCCTCTGTCGCCTTCGGATCAGATCTGGGAATCGGCACCCCATATCGTTCAGCAAGGTGGTGGATTGCCTCTGGAAAGCTGAGATTCTCTATCCGCTGGACAAATGCAAACACGTCGCCACCGACACCACACCCAAAACACTTGAAGATCTGCTTGGTTTCGCTGACCGAAAAGGACGGCGTCTTCTCGGTGTGGAACGGGCACAATGCGGTGTAGTTCTGTCCACGCTTTCGAAGCCCGACGTAGCCCCCAACGAGGTCAACAATATTCACCGTATTGCGAACTCGTTCTGTAAATTCTGTGTCGAATCTCATCCGCTAGTTCTTCAGAGTTGCTTTGGTAACCCCACCCTCAACTTCGAATCCCTCGACAAGTGGATGCGTCTGAAGCACCTCAGCAACCAAGGCTTTCAGCTTGCCCGTGCCGAAGCCGTGGATAACCCGAATTTCCTTTAAGCCTGACACAAACGCTCGGTCCAGGAACTTGTCCAGGCATCCAAGAGCTTCTTCCACCGTCTGACCAATCAAGTTCAGTTCCGGATCGGTGTCTTCTATAACACTGATAGTAATCTGGCTCCCTGTCTCGCGGTCTACGCGACGCTTTTCTATCTTCTGCAGCTGGCCGAGGGGCGAACGGACGGTCTTGCCGTCAATTTCCAGAACTGCTTGTTCCCCTTTTACCGAGATAACGTTTCCTCGCTTCTTAAAAAGATTGTGGAAAACCGTGTCGCCTTTGGAGATCGCTACGAGGTCCCCCCCAGCCTCTTTTCCAGTGCTCGTTTCTTGACGTGCTTTACGTCTGAAGGCTTCTTTCAAGGCAAGCTGTCGGCGCTGCATCTCAGCACTCATTCTCTTCCGCTGGTCGCGGTCATTACACTTCCGCAGGTATTCCGATACTTGAGTCTTGAATTCATGCCCCCATTTGTCCAACTGTCTCTCATAGTCTTGATCGCGATCTCGCTCTCGCTGCTCTGCCTTACGGCTCAGTTCCTGCTCACGAACCTTCAGCCCAACCAGCTGCTCTTCCAGCTTCTCGCGCCGGCTTGTTAGACGCTTGTGTTCATGAGTGAGTTCTTCCAAGTAGTGCCCAATCTGGACATCGGTCTCGTCCAAAAGTTCCCTGGCCTGGTCAATGATGCTTTCGGAAAGTCCGAGCTGCTGGGCAATCTCCAGCCCGCTAGTTCCACCTGAGACCCCGGTTTCGATCAGATAGTTTGGCTGGAGGCTTTCAGGATCC
>JAUWTT010000356.1 GCA_030614585.1 Acidobacteriota bacterium | reverse complement strand
CTTGTATCGAGTGGCGAAAGGAGTGGGACGTATGAGCATCGAGCCGGGTATCAATCTGGAGTTCATCCGGTGCGAAGACAAATCCTTTGAAGCCGGAATCGAGCGCGCGGCTCAGATAGGATACCGGTTTGTGGAACCGATGGTACACACTGGCCGAGAACTGCTCAGTGAGGCTGGGTACTTCCATTCATTCTCAATGGAGGAAGACCCACTCGAAATGAAAGAGATACTCGACCGCTATGGGGTCCAACCTTCGGGCCTGAGTGCGCACTGCCCGCTGATGCGCCCCGAAATCAGTGTCCCTTATTTACAGAAGGCGATTCGGTTCGCCCATGCCATTGGAGCTCCGGTGGTAAACACCGACGAAGGTATCCGCCCCGCCTGGATGACCGATGCAGACTGTTTCGAGATCATGAAGTACACGTTGACGATGGTACTGCGAACCGCAGAACTGCATGGGATCCTGATTGGAATCGAACCGCATCAGAGCATTTCGCGAACCACCGATGGATTGCTGAAGATTGCCACGCTGGTCGATTCGCCCTGCTTACGAGTCAACTACGATACGGGCAACGCGTATCTTGGTGGTGCAGACCCATACGAAGGGCTGAAAGCGGTGACTGAACTCCTGGTGCATGTTCATGCCAAAGACATCTCGATTCAGCACTCAGATACTGAGCGGGGGCAGGTCACCGGGACACCTGTCGGCTGTGCCTGCGGTGATGGCGTGATCGACTGGGCGAAGGTTGTCCGGATTCTGAAAGCGGCCGGTTTCGAAGGGGTGCTATCCGTTGAGTGTGGGACACCTGAACAGGCGGTTCGGAGCTTGCGGCATTTACGTGGAGTGCTCGCGAAATAGAAGGGTGAAAGTCATGAGAAAGATGCTGATCGGCTTATGCTATCTGTTGGTTGTTGTTATGCCGGCGAGTCTCATTTATGCCGAGGATACCGATCCAAGAGGGCAGTTTTTCAAGAAAGGTGCCATCCGGGTGTTGATTCTCGCGGGGCGAAACAATCATGACTGGAGAGCCACAACCCCAGCTTTGAAAAGTATCCTCGAGGAATCTGGACGTTTCGATGTTCGAGTCGAGGAGGAGCCGGCGGGAATGACCTCGTACACTCTCGGTCCTTACGATCTGATCGTCCTTGACTACCAGGGGCCGCGATGGGGTGAAGTCACGGAAAAAGCCGTGATGAACTTCGTAAAGTCCGGAAAGGGTCTTGTTATTTACCATGGTGCCTCTTATGGATTCAGCGGATTGGACGTCCTTGGGGACAGACACGTTCAAACAGGGATCACCGAGCCGGTTTGGCCAGAGTTTATACAGCTGAGTGGGGGTGTTTGGTCTGTAGAGAATCCCAAGACGGCACATGGGGATCGGCATTCGTTCAAAGTTGTCTTTGTTGAACAGGAACATCCGATCACGAATGGTCTCGGTGACAGTTTCATCGCCACCGATGAGTTGTATCACGACCTCCGCATGGATCCGGCAGTCGAGGTTCTTGCTACGGCCTATAGTGATACGGCGACACGTGGGACAGGAGAGGACGAACCGATTCTGTGGACTATGCGACCGGGGAAAGGGCGAACCTTTCATACCGCCTTGGGCCATGACCTCAGCGCACTGAATGCCAGGGGATTTGCGGTGACCTTTGCCAGGGGCTGTGAGTGGGCGGCAACGGGCAAGGTGACCATCCCGCCAAACTTCGATCCTTTGAGACCAGTAGATGCCAATGTTCGGGCCTTGGTCGTGACTGGTGGGCACGATTATGACAGCGATTTCTACACACTGTTCGAAGGTGACTGGTTGACCTGGGATCATAAGCCGACCAATACCGAAGCTTTCAAAAACCCGATCCGAGATAAATATGATGTCGTCGTCATGTACGACATGTCGAGGGAGCTAGGCGACGAAGGCCGGAAGAACCTGCGGGATTTCGTGGAGAGTGGTAAGGGTGTTGTTGTCCTCCATCACGCCCTGGCGAATTACAACGATTGGGAATGGTGGTGGCGGGATGTCGTGGGTGCCAAGTACATACTGGAAGGAGGTAGTGAGCCTGCTTCTGCCTACAAGCACGATGTGGAACTCAATGTGACTTCTGTAGGACGTCATCCAGTGACCGCTGACGTTGCGCCTATGCGGTTGATCGACGAAACCTACAAGCACATGTGGATTTCCCCGGAGGTAAAGGTCATTCTCAAAACGGACGAGGAAAGCAGTGACGGACCGTTGGCCTGGATCAGCCCATATGAGAAATCAAGGGTTGTCGTTATACAGTTGGGTCATGATCGTCACGCCCACAGGTATCCCGGCTTCAGGAAACTCGTCAAACGCGCGATCCTGTGGTCAGCCGGAAAACTCGATTAGCGTGGATGGCCGCCCAGCAAATCCAAACCACCAAGACACCAAGTTCACCAAGAGGTAAGGGTTCGCCTTTGTGTCCTTGGTGTCTTGGTGGTGACTCTGTGAGTTGTCACTTGCTCTTATCGATCCACATCCCGAATCTCCACGGGACCTCGCGAGGGAGTTTTCCCTCTCGATCGGCGTAGCTACTTCCCTGGTATAGGAATCGCATTCCCTCTAACTCCACCTCCAGCCTCTCGTCATACCCGGCACGGAGAAGCTCTCCATGGCCAAAAGTATCAGTCCAGGCTTCAGTCCTGAACTCGACGTTTGTCAGAGAAGCGAAAGGCCTCGTTCGTGTGACTGCCAGCGGTTTCCAGGGACCTTTCAATGTTTGGCTAAGGTAAGACTTGTAGAAGCGACGCCATTGCCGGTGAGCCTCGACCAGAGCAAGGTAGTTTGAACCTCCTCGGACTCGATAGACGTGAGGCGCCCCAATGAAGTCGCCGCGGATCGCAACTTGGGGCTTTGACCAGCCGGTGGGGAACTTGTCATGACTCGTTTCAGAGCGCCAGATACGACCGTCATTCGAGGTGAAGAACAGGTGCGCTTGATCGACATCGCAGATAATCCAGAAGTCGGCCCAGGTCTCGACCTCCTCCGGGTGTTGAACGTGAAGCGTCGTCGGTGTTGACCACCCAGAAGCGTTCGACAGATTCTTGGAGGTCGAAAACACGGGAGTTACCTCGAGTTCCTCGTCTTGGTAGAGCTGGTAGACCAGGTACCAAAGTTCTTGAGGCGAGTAATAGAAGACTTGAGGCGTCCCAAAAGGTTCGCTTGTCAGTTTGAGGGGCGTACTTGTGGCAGAGCCCAGGTCGTCCCAATCGGTGAAAGTCAAGTATTCGATTTCCCGCGAGTAGCTCTTTCCCCTCAGACTACAGAAAAGATGCCACCGATTGTCAAAAAACACGATGCTGGGCTCTTTGACTGAGTAGTGGAGATCACTGGCTGATGCCGGCGGGCCCAGGACCGGTTCTCCTGTCGACCAGGCGAATTGGATGGTGCGCATGTCGGCGTCCCCACGGACCTGCTGGGCCAGTCCGTAAGAGCAGAAAAGAGTCGCGAGATAGAGAATGAAGCAACCCATGAGAACCCTTCTCTAGACAACGTTCTACCGGCCATGCTTTCGCAGAACTGTTCAAATGCCGGTCCTAAATTCGACTGGCAGTCATTTTACGCAAGCTCACTTTACCAGCTGTCGGGCCAATGATTTCACATCAACGCCCGAGAAGCTTCCGGATGACATGAGCAGAAGGTTGGCGTTTTCCCAACTCAAGCTCAAGAAGTGCTGCAGCAACTCGTCTCTGTCAGAAAACACGAGAAGTCTCTGGTTGGCAAATGCTTCCTGGATCTGAGTTCTGGATAGCGGAGGAAGTCTCTTCTGCCGTAAGGTTTCAGGGTCAAAAAAGACGATCGGCTTATCGGCCAGATCCAGGCTCGATCTGTATTGCCGTATGAAGTCAGGACTCAGACTACTGAAAGTATGCAGCTCAAGACAAGCGACTAACACTCGCTGAGGGAAGAGCTCTTTCACTGCAGCGGTAGTTGCCGACACCTTCGACGGCGAATGAGCAAAGTCAAGAAACACGCAGGTGTTCCGACCCTTGCCAATTGTCTGAAGCCTTCGAGCTGCTCCCTTGAAGCTGCTGATACAGGCGTAGAAATCATCGGCCGAAATCCCCAGCTGAAGACACACTGCCTTCGCTGCCGAGATGTTCTGCATATTATGTTTCCCGAAAATCTGGAGCGGGATACTTCTAGACTGAGTTAGCAGGCGGAACTGTCCGTCGCGGACCTCATATGGATGAGTCTCATAGCTCGTCTTCCCAAGATCATCCCTGGCTGAGGCCGCAATCTCACTCACTGCAGAATCCTCTCCAAAGAAGATCAGCTGCCCACCCTTCTCGAACGACTCTACAAACAAGCTGAATTGGCGAGCGTACAAATCCGGGGTGGGGAAGACGTTGGCGTGATCCCACGCTATCCCGCTTATGACACCTATGTGGGGGCGGTAGAGGTGGAATTTGGGGCGACTATCAAGGGCTGACGACGGGTATTCATCACCTTCGAAAACTGCTGTCTCCGAGTTGTCAGAGAGTCCAACCATCGTCTCAAAGCCTTCGATCTGGGCTCCAACCAGGTAATCGAATGTCGATCCCAGGCCGTTCAAAACATGCATGATCATTGACGTGATGGTTGTCTTTCCGTGGCTACCACCAATAACCACTCGCTGCTTCTGCTTCGTCTGTTCGAAGAGATACTCAGGGAACGAATAGATTGGTAAATTGAGTCTCTGTGCTGCAACAAGCTCCGGATTGCCGGCACGGGCGTGCATTCCCAGAATCACCGCATCGATGTCGTGTGTGATCCTCGACGCGTCCCACCCTTCGTGTTCTGGAAGCAATCCTGCCGCAGCTAGCCGGCTACGTGACGGCTCAAAGATCTCGTCATCCGAGCCGGTTACTTGCCGGCCTTTCTTGTGAAGCGCGAGAGCCAGATTGTGCATCGCCGCTCCACCTATGGAAATGAAGTGAACTCTCATAATGATCGTTCTATTGTGCAGCATATACCTGCGAAATCAATTACGCGGCTCCTGGATCCCAGAGGGTGTCGTAAAACTCGCCGTGACGAAAGAACAGTCCCGTTGCTCCGCTCCGGGCTCTGATCCTCTCGGCGAACCGTCCAGTTTCTCTGGAACT
>JAUWTT010000524.1 GCA_030614585.1 Acidobacteriota bacterium | reverse complement strand
CAGTAATGGATCCTCACGGGCCAACCTTTCTCACCCTCCCTTCCCTGGTCAGGGCATAGCCTTCAGGAATCGTCTCTTCCACGGCCGGTCGATAGCCACGAACGCTCCATCCCTTGTCGGATAGATGATCCAGGATCTGGACTCGGACTCTGGGGCGATCCTCAGAATCCAGATAACATTCAATAATCGACTTTCGAGTTGCCTCTTCAGGCTGCCCCAGAAGGTATTCGATGGCTGCCAACCGAACGTCATCGTCTTCGTCGTCCAGGAACAACTGTACGGCTTCCACGAGCCTTTCCGAAACAATCCCCTCCATAGACCGGATGATCTGAGCCTTCGGAAAGGCCGATGCCGGTGGGTTTTCCCAGTGGAACTGGAGAATCTCACCAAAGCGTTCGGCCAATTCGTCACCGTCCAAGACTTCACGGAGCACTCGAGCCGGCCAATAGACCGCACGCTCGTTTTTCAGGAACGAAAGCAGAGGTGGCACGGCTTCATGTCCCAGGCTCACCAACCAGGTGAATACCTCCTGCTTTTCGGCGTCGTCCTGAACCGAGGGGGAAACACTAATGGTGAAACGATCCATCAGGGCCCTGATCGCAGGCTCGGTTCCCATCTCGAAGAGCCTCTGCGAAGCATTCTGTCGCACTGATGCATCTCCGTGAGGCTCCTTTACCTTTTTGCGAAGTTTCCTGATTTTCTGCTCCGGAGAGGGCCGGATGAACGAGAGAATATCCATTTCTTAAAACCTAGATCCAATCTAAACAATTTACACACACGGGTCTGTCGTTTCAAACGATCCCTATCGCAGTCAAATGACGACAACCTTCGAGATACATTCTCAATTAAACAAGACGAGGGTATCATCCTCTGTGAGATGAAAGCCGTCCTGATAACAGAGCCTGGCCCTCCGGCGGTGTTGAAGATCGGGGAAGTTCTTGAACCGCAACCCGCTGAGGGAGAGTTGTTGATTCAAGTCAAAGCGACGTCGCTCAACCGAGCTGACCTCCTTCAGCGCCGGGGGATCTATCCTCCACCCGCGGGTACTCGTGCGGACATCCCTGGCCTCGAGTTCTCCGGTACGGTCCTCGAATCACGCGAACCCGATTGCCGTTTCAAGCCGGGGGACCGCGTAATGGGACTCCTCCCCGGCGAGGGCTATGCGGAATTGGTGGTGACACCGGCGGTTACTGTAATGCCAGTCCCACCTAACCTGTCTTTTGAGGAAGCAGCAGCAGTCCCGGAGGTCTTTGCAACGGCCTATGACGCCCTTTTCCGACAAGTTGGGCTGAAAGAAGGCGAACGTCTTCTCATTCACGCGGTGGGCAGCGGAGTCGGAACTGCCGCGGTACAACTGAGCCGAGAAGCCGGCATCACCATGTTTGGAACAGCAGGATCGAATGAAAAGCTCTCAAAGGCTACGGAACTCGGACTCGACGTCGGCATCAATTATCACACCACCGATTTTGTGGAAACGGTTCTTCATCAGACGAGCAATGCCGGAGTCGATGCCATCTTAGATCTGGTCGGTGCCTCTAACTGGGAGGGTAATCTCAAAGTTTTGAGGCCAACTGGCAGAATGATAATTATCGGGCTCGTTTCCGGGAGCAAAGTTGAAGCTGACCTGAGTGTCATTTTGAGGAAGAGGCTTCGAATCATGGGGTCTGTTCTGAGGTTTCGAACTTTGGCCGAGAAAGCACAACTTACACACCTCATGATCGAGAATGTACTGCCTCTTTTCGAGCAAAGAAGGCTGACTCCTGTGATCGACCGAGTCTATCCATGGCAGGAAGTGTCGGCCGCCCATTCCTATATGGAAGAAAACAGGAACTTTGGCAAAGTCGTGCTGGCCGGGCGGTGGTAGATTCCTAGGGGGCCTTGGACCTGCCGGATGCCGGATGCCGGATGCCGGATGCCGGATGCCGGATGCCGGATGCCGGATGCCGGATGCCGGATGCCGGATGCCGGTAAGATTCTCCCGTTTTCAGCCTGACATTTTCTTGGTGCCCTTAGTGCCTTGGTGGTAAATCACCGATTACCGATTACCGATCACCGATTTACAAGCTCCAGAGCCACAACCGACTCAATGTGATAGGTCTGAGGGAACATGTCTACCGGTTGAACGGCCAGAATCTCGTACTCTTCGGCCAGGATTTTCAGGTCTCGAGCCTGAGTCGCAGGATTGCAGCTAGTGTAGACAATCCTTTTCGGCTTCATTCTCATCAACCCCTTGGCGACGGCAGGGTGGAGGCCGGCTCTGGGAGGATCTAAAACAAGAGCGTCCGGCTTTCCGTTTTGCCGAACGAACTCCGGAGTGAGAGCCTCGACAACATCGGCAGCGACAAACCTGCAGTTCTCGATGCCATTCAGTTGCGCATTGTTGGCGGCCATCCGGACAGATTCTTGATGATTCTCCACCCCCAATACCTCCCTGCACGTGCGAGCAAGAAAGAGGCTGATGGCACCTAATCCGCAGTAAAGGTCGTAGATGAGTGAGTCCTTCATAGGTTCAGCCATGCGTAGGATCTCGGAAAAGAGGTTTCCCGCCTGGTAGGCATTAGGTTGGAAAAAAGAAGTGGGGCTGATCCGAAACTCCAAGTCCTGGATCCGCTCTCGAATCTGCCCGCTCCCGTGACAGACGATCTCTTTTTCAACCGCGACTGGAGAACGGGTGCTGTTAACACTGTTCACAATCGTCGAAATCGACGGAAAGGCCTCGAGTAACATAGTATTGAGGCCATTGACCCGATCCGGCTCGTCGGATGCCGTGATCAGGTTCACCATGATCTCCCCGGTGTGAGACCCCATTCGGATGGCGAGGTTTCTCAGGTATCCTTCGTGGCTTCGCGAATTGTACGCGGGCCACCCTTTCTCGACGACGTATTCTCGAACACGGTTTACTATTTCAGCACTTGGCGGTCCCTGGAGGTGACACTCTTCGAGATCCAGGATCTTGTCGAACCGTTTGGGAATGTGCAGCCCAAGGGCAAACCCTTTTTGGAGTTCTTCACCGCTGTCAATCTCTTCCCGAGTGAGCCAGCGATTGGTTCCGAACGAGAACTCCATCTTGTTTCGATAATGGTACCGCTGAGGTGAAGGAATAGTGGGCCGCACCTCGGGTGTCTGGACACCGCCGATACGCTCTAACAACTCCTTGACCAGTTCCTGTTTTATCTTGAGCTGCTGTTCGTATTCGACGTTCTGCAGGGTGCACCCTCCGCAGAGTCCGAAGTGCCGACATTCAGGCTCAACTCGATGAGGCGATGCGGAAACCACTTCGTCGATAGAAGCCTCAACATACTTTCTTCGTTTCCGAGTGATCGTGGCTCGAACTCGATCGCCGGGAACGCCATAGGGTACAAACACCACCAACCCATCAATGCGGGCGACAGTAGTTCCTTCGTATGCCGCCGAATCAATCTCCAGTTCCAGTTGATCTCCCCGAGCTACCATGTGTTAAACCTGCCGAGATCATAGCAAATGGTCTCGGGGGCTTGGTATTTGGGTCTTGAGTCCTGAGTCTTGGGGGCGTGCAAAGAGACTTCGTCGCTAGCTTAATCGTAAACTTTGTCGAAGTCCGAGAAGAATGAATCGACTAAGTTCATGACAAAGCTTACGACGAAAGAGAACTGGGAACTGGAGCATTCATCAGCTTTGTCGCTAACTTCATCGCGAGCT
>JAUWTT010000056.1 GCA_030614585.1 Acidobacteriota bacterium | reverse complement strand
TAAACAGACAAACGGTGCAGCAGCACATCGTAGAGATCGTCAGCGACTCCGGCGAAGGTGCTCAGACATGCGGACAGATGTTCGGCACCGTCAGCGCCAAAATGGGCAATGGAATCTGGACGGTCGAAATCATTCCAGCCGAGATCGAGCCGCCGCGTCGGTCACGTGCCGGCGCTAGCGGAAACCGAGTCCGTCTGGGTTCGGATCCCGTAACAAATGCTGGTGACACAGCTGATGTGATCATTACTTTCAATGAGCAGGTCCTCTACAGCAGGATCGATGGCGGAGCCCTGAAACCGGGAACCCTGGTATTCCTTGACAGTGTGTGGAAGGACGATCCTCAGGAGGAGGTTCGAAATGCATACCAGGAAGCGCTTGCGGACTTCGGGAAGAAGCAGTTTGAAGTCATTGAAATCCCGATGGAAAAGGAGTGTCTCAAGCACACCGAGGATCCACGCCGTGGAAAAAACATGTGGGCACTCGGCTTGCTTTGCGCCATTTATGAACGCGACTTGGAGATTGTCCACGGCGAAATCGTCAAGAAATTCACGCGCAAGGGAGAGTCGGTCGTAAACATCAACCTTACCCTGGTTGACGCTGGATTCAATTGGGCCCAAGAAAACCTGAGTTACCGTTTTGAAGTGCTTGTAGTGGGAACTCCGGAACCAATGGTGGTCATGAACGGCAACCAGGCTGTGGGATTGGGAGTCATGGCCTCTGGAATGGACGTTTGCGCCATGTATCCAATTACCCCTGCAACTTCAGCATCTCACTACCTTGCATCGGTGTTCCATCAGGCGGGTGGAGTTGTCCACCAGGCTGAGGACGAAATTGCAGCCGTCGGGTTTGCTCTGGGAGCATCCTACGCGGGAAAGACGGCCTGTACTATCACTTCAGGCCCCGGAATGGCTCTTAAGACCGAGTTCCTGGGCTTGGCCGTGATGGCGGAGATTCCCCTTGTAGTGGTTGTCATCCAGAGAGGTGGCCCCTCCACAGGGCTTCCTACCAAGATTGAACAGGGTGATTTACTGGCTGCCCTTTACGGGTCGCCTGGAGATAGCCCCAAGATTATCCTTGCTGCAGCCACAATTGACGAATGCTTTCATTTTGTCATTACGGCTCGGAAGCTGGCCGAGCAATTTCGCGGTCCGGTCATTGTTCTGACGGATGCTAACCTGGCCACAGGGCAACAGCCCTTCAAACGCCCGGTGATCAAAGAAGAATGGTTGGCGGCCCCGATTGACCAATCGCAATGGGACAGTACGGTCCCACCTTTCGACTGGGACCCAGAGACCGGTATATCCCGGCGCCCAATCCCGGGTCAGCGGGGAGGCGAATATGTCCTGACCGGGTTGGCACATGACAAAGAGAGCCACGTCGCATACGAATCAGGCATCAACCAGCGCGCGATGGCGATGCGCAGCCGTAAGTTGGCCGTCCTTCAGAACTCTCTGAAACAGCCCAAGCTACATGGTGGCCCCGAAGGAGACTTGCTTGTAGTTTCCTGGGGATCAACTCTCGGCGCTGTCGAAGAAGCAGTTGATCGCATAAGAGAGGATGGAGGTAAGGTTTCTTCTCTTCATCTGCGATTTCTTTCACCACTCGAACCTGGCTTGAAAGAGATTTTCGGCCGCTTCAAGAAGATTATGACCGTAGAGATCAACTACTCCGACGAGGAAGGAGAACCATATATCACGCCTGCGACCCGTCGCTATGCTCAGTTGGCCAGAATCCTCAGAGACCATACGTTGGTTGACGTGGATTGCTGGTCACGCGTCCCGGGCAGTCCGATACCTCCAGGTGCGATTGAGGCTGAACTGCGCAAACGGCTGAACATTGAAAACTGAGGAGCCGAACAAATGTATGGTTTGAAAAAAGATTGGGCTATGGAGAAACGACCGCGAGTCTGTGTCCTCGAAGATTATGTCGGGAGAGAGGCTCGATGGTGTCCTGGCTGTGGTGATCACGCGGTGCTCAGCTCAGTGCAGAGACTTGCACGCGACCTTCAACTGCCGCCTGAGAAGACTGTTGTCGTCTCCGGAATCGGCTGTTCGAGTCGTTTCCCGCACTACATGAAGACCTACGGCTTTCACGGTTTGCACGGTAGAGCTATACCGGTTGCCTGTGGAATCAGGAGTCGTCGGCCGGACCTCGACATATTTGTCGTAACCGGTGACGGTGACTGCTGCGCAATCGGGACGGCTCACTGGATTCATGCGATCCGGTACAACATGAACATTACCGTACTGCTGTTGGACAATAACATTTACGGTCTAACCAAGGCCCAGACATCTCCGACAACAAAACGCACGGAACGATCGAATACACACCCCAGGGGTTCCTTTTTCGTGTCACTGAATCCGATATCGGTAACTCTTGGGATAGACAACGCCTCTTTTGTTGCTCAGACGGTCGACTGGAATCCTCCTCATCTGTACGAGACAATCAAGGCGGCTCATGAGCACAAGGGAACCTCATTTGTCAGAATCCTTCAGCGGTGCCCCCACTATACCTCCCATATTTTCGCAGAGGCTCAGCGTGACAGCTCATTAATGCTGCTGATGCGTCATCCGGAAGGGATTAACGTGCCGGATGCTGTTGCCAAGACGTTCAAGAATCAGGTCGAGCATGATCCTTCCAACCTGAACGAAGGACGTGAAATAGCGAGCCAGTCCAACGGAGTCTACCCGATTGGCCTTTTTTACAAGAACCCGCAAGCTGAACGCTATGACGATTTCACTTCGTACGGTTTGGACATGGGCCCGTCGGCAAAGATCGAAGCCGTTAATGAAGCCCTGGACCGCTTCATGGTTTGAGGGAGAGCCGGAAGTCGAGAGTTTAGGGACATCTTGAGAAATGGCTAACTTGCCTAACCGGGAAGCAGTTCAAATGCCGTCGGAAAACATCGTGCCGCAGACAGACGATGAGCGAATCGTTGTAGGTGACACCACAACAATTGTAAGTGCAACCGAGACCAGGATCTGCGGTCAACACAATGTCCGAACCCTGCCTGTGGCCGAAGGCCTGGCACGTGCCGGGGCAAGAACAGCCACCCTGCTCGAAAATGCACAGTCTTCGGAACTCCACGCCGGAGCATTGGGCCTACCTGTTGTGCAGCACGCGTGGAGTGGGGACACCTGTACATTCTCCCCTGAGGTTCCCTCGATCATTGTTGCCGAAACCGTACAGAAGGCAGCGGATCAGTGTATTGTAAGCCACCTGTTGAGTGAACGGGCAGGTGTCTTTGTTCTTTCAGTGGTTGCTCAATCTCTTTCTGGGATAATCGTAGGCCAGGCCGTTCTGCCGGACCAAACCTCAATCGAGTCACTTCTGGGTCCAGCTGCAGATATGTCAAGGGTGAATGAGAAGAAGACACTTCGATCGGGCAATTGGCTCGAACAGACTGCCTTAGCCTGCTTCTCTGAAGTCGAAGAGGCCTTCCGCAGAGTCTGTGGACCGATCACGACCGAGGGAGTGAGCGACACAGAATACATCGTCGTCGCGTCAGGTGATACAGCGCGGCTTGCCAGGACCCTGCTGCGTTCGGTCGGCCGGCAATTTGGGCTGGTCAGTGTTAATCAGCTTCGCCCTCTTCCCGTCGGTGCAATCTTGGGTGCTCTACCCAAGAACGCCCATCTGATTGTCCCTGTTGTTGAAGGGAACCCGGTGGACCAAGAGCTGGCAAGTAGTCTGGAATCCTGTCTGCAAAACAGCAAAGGGAAGGTGCCGGAGATTACGTGGGTTCGACTCAAAGAAGCTCCTCTGGATGCTGACTCGCTCCGGGCCAGTCTCGAGAGGACTGTACCTTTTGATTTGCCAGGATCTGAAAAGGTCAACCTTCCTGACGGGTCCTTGAAAGACATTCGGCTGGGCGTAATCCCAGCAGGCCAATGGGCCGAACACCTCCTTCAGAAGGTTTCGTGTGGCCTGGCGGTAGAAGAGGCGATTCTGGCGAAGCCGGTTACACACTTTGAGATACCCGTGACAGTTGCAGGCAGTTCGGAATCGAGTTCCGTGGGAGCAACCGAGCTGGATATCTTGACTCTGGTCGAAGACGATTTTTCTCGACCGAGTGACTTAGCCTCACTTATGCGGGTCGGTGCCACAGTACTCTTCTGTAGCTGGGAACCCGACCCGGCAGCGGCATGGAAGTGGCTGAGCATCCACGAGCGCCAAGCGCTCGCGGCCAAACAGATTGAAATGTGGTGGTTGAATTGCTCCGAGTTGGTCTCTGGTCCCGGAAGCCCCGGGTTAGCACCCCTCGTCATGGGGGGACTGACGGGAATCATGCGCTCACGTTGGTCCCAACCCAAAGATAACGGGGTGGAACCGGGTGCTCTGGACCGATTTCTTGATGAGGACGAGACGTTGACCTACGAAGCTGGATTGAAAGCTGTTCGTCGTCTCGACCCTGGGGTTTTGGAAGAGTCGCAAGGTCTGCCTGTCGAAGAGATTCGAGTCATGTCCGACCTTCCCCGCCTCAGCGTCGCGGACCAGGATGGGGATAACGATGTTGTTGAGAGATGGCGGCCTAAGCTCCGCGAGTTCCACTTAAACGGTGGTCAAAGGGATCAACAGCGTCGTCTGAGTACAGTGCTGACTCCAGCACTTCTCGAAGCACTGCAAAAGGATGGGGTGTTTAAACCCTCCTTTCCAGTCTTCCTCCCTGACGCAGCAACCTCTGAAAACTATCCAAGGCCGCTTCTGGAAATACTCCAAAGCGTAATGGATCAAGCAGAGCAGGACGGTACTGACTTTGCTGTGTTAAAGAACCAAGTCGTTGTGCTTGCTGATTTGGTAGCTCAAGCGGCCGGGAATTCCTCCGGTTTTGGAGAGGCGGTAGACGCCGCCTTGGGCAAAGCCCCCGAACTTTTTGATGTAACCGCTGATGGACTGTCCAAGCTCAGGGCCGAGTTGGAAGCATTACGGAAGAGTCTCCCAGAAGCAGGTCAACTTGTTGGTTTTTCGGAAGAAGCCTGCCTGAGTATGTACGCATGGGCTATCTCAAGAAGACGAGATCCAGTCCGAGTGACCCTGGCAGAAGAGGTTAAGCGACTCGTCACCTCTTTAAGAGCCCTGATCCAGTCGGACGACCAACTCCTACCGGAGGCGCAGAGCCCCGAATCACTCTCGTCAGCAATGGGCGAAGAGGGGGATGACTTTATCGACGCTTCGGCCCTTTCTGCAGCTCTGCCTCAGCCGCGGGGCTCCCTGGGACTTGAGCCGGAACGACGTGAACGCATTGAACAAACTCGCGCTGCTTTGCTTCGCTTCCTCGAAGAATCGGAGCAGCTACCGCGCTTTTACTGCGTGCACTCTGAACCGTTGAAGAACACGGAGTCCGCCTCAGGGGCAGAGTTTATCAGGCACCCTCGGTGTTATGACTTGGCCACTGGCCTCTACGACGGACTGCTGGATCAACTGCTACCTCTGTTCAAAGCAGTGCGCGTAGCAAGGCTGGAAGTCGCGGATGCGTATGAAGCTGGTGTTCACGACCCCATGCTTGACAGATTCACATGGGAATCGTGTACAGCCGAAGAACTGCTGGCTGTCCCCCCTGTGCTGGTTCTGGACAACGCAGAACGTTTATCGGCTTCGAGTCTCACTGAATTTAACCGAGTGATTCGGTCGGGCCGGCCATTGCACGTCCTTATCCTGAACCCGGAAACGATCAAGGAGGAAGTCGAAGGGGAGCCGGTTGCTGTTAGTCACCTTCCCGACTTTGGTTACCTGGGAATAGCCCACCGTGAGGCCTTCGTATGCCAGGCTTCATTGAATCAACCGATGGGACTTCTATCGGGACTAGAGGCTTTATCGACCATACTGAGGCCGTCGATAGCGATTGCGGGCGTGCCGGGCCAAGACAACTTCAGCGTGTGGGCATGGATTCGGACCAATCTGGCCCACATGACCCGCTACCTTCCCAGCTTCGAGTACAATCCCGATTCTGGCGATTCGTGGGCCACGCGTTTCGATCTTTCCTCGAATCCTGAGCCCGAGAGAACCTGGGTTCAGGTTAGCGTCAAGTACTTGGATCATGCGGGACAGGAACAGACGGAGCAGGAAGACCTGACTTTTGCCCATATGGCTGCCCTGAATCCGCGTTTTCGAAGCCAGTTTCAGCTGATCCCTGAAAACGCATGGAGTGAGGAGCAAATCCCACTGGGTGAATACCTGCAGCTCTATGAACAGACTCCACCTGAGGCGATTCCATACATCTGGGTAACCGATCGAGAGGGCTTCATTCATCGGGCAGCTGTGACAAGAGAGATTGCGCACGCCTGTCGCGACCGCCAACGAGCATGGCGGATTCTGCAGGAGCTTGCGGGACTGAATAATGAGTACGTTGAACGGGCCGTGGCCCATGTAAGAGAAGAAATGGCCGAAGAGGCCGAAAGTGGAAAGGCACAAGCCGTGGAACGGGCTCGGGCCGAGGGAGCAGCCGAGGCGGTTGATCGGTTGGTTCAGATTTTGATGAACCCGGAAACGGCGGCCCAGGTTCCGACATCGAGCGGGGTGACAGCTTTCCGGCAGCAGATTGCTGGAGCCGGCCAGGCCGAGGAATCCCCCGGCGGCGAAACGGAAGTTTCCCTGATCCAGGCCGTACCAGCGCCGCCACAAGAGGAAGAAGAGGAAGACGTAGTCTCGGATGAGCCGTACATTGATTCATTCTTGTGTACGACCTGCAATGATTGCACCAACCTCAACCCTCTAATGTTCAAATACAATAGTGATAAGCAGGCCTTCATAGCAGACCCTTCGGCGGGAACTTATCTCCAACTTGTCAAAGCGGCTGAAGTGTGTCCGGTGAACTGCATTCACCCAGGGGTACCGCGTCCCGGGGATGAAACCGCGACCGAGCAAGTGATCGCTCGAGCAAAGGCCTTGGAGCAATAAGGAGTCAGAGGTGGATGTCGTTATAACGGCCGCAATTATCATGACAGGTCTGGGAGTGATCTTCGCCACGATCCTGGCGACTGCCGATCACTTCTTAAGGGTGGAGGAGGACCCTCGTCTGGAACCAATCGAGGATTTGCTACCCGGAAACAACTGTGGGGCCTGTGGCGAACCGGGTTGTGCGGCGTTTGCAGGAAAGTTAGTGAAAGCTGAGACCAGCCCTGGCAAATGCACGGTCAGTAGCGAAGAAGGCCTGGTCCAGATTGCCGAACTGCTCGGCGTGGACGTTGGGTCTGAAGAGAAACGAGTCGCTCGTCTCAAATGTGCTGGTGGCGAAGGGCTCGTCGAAAGCCTGGCCGGGTACCAGGGTATCTCCTCTTGCCGAGGTGCGGTTGTCGTGGATGGTGGGGGGCGTGCTTGTACCTGGGGTTGTCTTGGGTTGGGCGACTGTGAGGAAGTATGCACGTTCGATGCGATCACCATGAATTGGGAAGACCTCCCCACGGTGCATGTTGATGCCTGCACAGCTTGTGGAGACTGTGTCGACATATGTCCTCTGGACCTGTTTGTGATTGAACCTCTTTCTCAGAAACTGTTCGTCCAATGTAACTCCCCCTTAACGGGAGACGCCGCCCGTTCCAAATGCTCTGTCGCGTGTGATGCTTGTGGCCGTTGTGCTGCAGATGCGCCCCCGGGAGTCATTGACATGGTGAATGGTCTCCCGGTAATCCACTACGATCAGGATCAGAAGCCGGGTCAGAGAGCGACCTGGAGATGTCCTACAGGCGCAATCGTCGGGCTTGAGGGCGAACAATTCTCAGAGCCTCTAGTTGAAATTAGCAGGGAGCGAATTCGTGCGTAGTCTGATATCTAAATTCCGTCTTAAACGGTTACTTAAGAGTTCTGGTGGTTCGTCCGATGAGTCAGGTGTGAAGCCCGGCAAACTTGAGATTGTCGAAACGCAGGAAGCATTGGCACTTGCGGAGAACCTTATCTGTGACGGTATCGCCCACTATTCAGAGAACGGATTCTCCGGTTCACAAAACGGGAACGGAGCGGCGGCACCCGAAACACTAAACGCGTTCGGACGCCCCGTTATGAACCTCGGTGCCGAGAGCGTGTCAGGCGCGATTGCGGCAGGTGCCGGGATGGGCCTCACGGGGCTTCGTGCAGCCGTCTTTGTCTCTGGCGACCATTTCTCAGAGGGCCTGAACCAAGTGCAGGTCCTTCCTACAAAACATATCCCTATCGTCCTTCATGCATCGTTTCGTGAAGCTTCTGGTGTTGAAAGCAGCCATGACGGCTACCACAGCGCCGAGGACATGGGGTTCTTTCAGGTGATGCCGCATTCTGTTCAGGAGGCTGTTGACCTCACCCTTCTCGCAAGATGGTTGGCAGAAAGAGCCCTGCTGCCAGGTTTAATTGCATCCGACCGGCATGTAGTCGAGCGGGTTGTTCTGCCAACGGTTGAACTGGTGCGGGAATTCCTTGGTGACTCGAGCGCTGAGATCGAATCGCCCAGCGCCGCCCAACTTCTCCTTTTTGGAGGACAGCGTCCCGCGGCTCCACGCTGGTATGACCTGGACCGACCCGTTTCATTCTCTTCACTGCAGGGGTCCAATGACGGAATCAGTGCCACTGTTGGCCAGGAGGTATTCTTCTCGAAACACTTAGCGGCTTTGGCTGAACAGGGAATGGCCAAGCTCGGGAAGCTGACAGGAAGACCACTTTCACCCGTCGCTGAATATGGCGTAAGCGACGCTGACCAGGTAGTTGTCACTCAGGGTTCAGCTTATCAGACCGTAAGAGCCGCCGCAGAGCTGATGCGCAAGGAGAAGGGCTGGAAGGTGGGTGTCCTGGGCGTGACCTGGCTGCGACCTTTCCCAGCAACCCAGATCCGGAACGCTCTGGGCAAGAAGAAGGTAGTTGTCCTTGAGTGTACCAGCTCACCTCTGGCTGGCGAACCGCCTCTGCTCAGAGAACTCCGATCCTGTTTGCCAACAGAAGGGAAACAGTGGGTTTCGGCAACCTATGGCCTGAATGGACAGCCACTTCACCTTGGTGAAGTCACACAACTTATCGCCGAATCGCGAAGTAAGGAACCTCCAGCCAAGCTGTGGCTAGGCATTACATCGAGCAAACCCAAGGCCGGCGACTTCCCGAAGCGGGAAGGCCTGCTGACAGCAGTCAATAGTGATTATCCGGAGCTTGCAAAGGCGACAGTTAAGGCTGTGGAGCCTCTCGATTATCCCGGCAACGAGACCATGTCGCTGCAGTGGGTAGGTCCCTGTACATCGTCAATCTCAGAAACCATGGCCCGACTGGCCGAAACCTGTTCAGATGTAGCCGGTCCCGAAGTCCACGGGTACGGATGGAGCCCTGAACCCGGGGTTCTCTCCATCCGGGTCAGTGCAGGGAAATCTCCCGCACCTATCCCTGAGGTGGGCGCTCATATTGACATACTCCTCCTGGGCCGCCTGGGGCTGGATCTGATCTACAACCCATTAGCTGACCTGCGAAAAGGTGGTTCTGTCGTTATTGAGAGCGAACGATCGGCGGAAGAGATATGGGCGCTGATGCCTGACTTTTGGCGCTCGGAGATCCGCCGGCTGCAGCTTCGTCTTTACAAAGTAGAAGACGGTTTTGAGGAGTTGAATGCCGCAGCGAGTGCGCTATTATCCAAGGCCGTCGAGGTACCCTTTCCAGAACTGAACTGGGCTGAGGCTGCCGACCCCGCAGTGGAATCCAGCGAAGTGCCCGCACTGATTCGGCGTGTAGGTGAGGCGAACACCGACTACGATAATCTGCCTAGATTCTGGGGAGAGGTAATGCAGCCTAAGCGCGGGGGTATCAGTGACAACTCCCCGGATCCTTTGGTAACCCTGGGCGCGGTTCCACCTTACACCGCTGCTCTGGCACGACCTCGAGGCACAGCTCTACCGAATATCCCGAAGCTTCACGCTGAGAAGTGCACGGGTTGCGGCCGCTGTTGGCCCGTCTGTCCCGATTCGGCCATTGGAGTCACGGTACTCGGGCTTCAAGAGTATCTGGACAGCGCGGCCGGACTCACAGGGATCGATGGCAAGGTTGCGGGAGCGGTTAAAAGGGCTCATCGCCCGATTGCTGCACGCGCAGCATCGATTCTTTCGAAACAGGAGAATCGCCAAATCACAACTAAGATTCTGACGGACGCCTACAAGGCGGTATCAGAGAAAATGTCGATTCCTGATGCAGAGCGGGAGGAGTACAACAACATCTTTCGGGCTACCGTTGAGATTGCCTCGAAATTGAACCCTGTGATCTCACCGATCTTCTATGATCAGCCGGAAAGCGCGAAGAAAGGAACCGGAAAGCTCCTTCTTCTCGCTATTAATCCGGACGCCTGCCAGGGATGTCAACTCTGCATCACGAATTGCCCCGAGACAGCTCTCACAGCTGTGGAGCGGGCCGGAGAAATCCGTGGTCAGTCTCAAGAAGGGTGGCGTGTCTGGGAACAGATGCCGGATACGGCCGGCGAGACCATTGCTCAGGCAGCAGGAAGTCTCGATTGGGGAACGATGGCAGCCCGCCTGCTTTCGCGACACTGCTCTCAAGTCCAAGCGGTCGGCAGTTTTGGCGAACCAGGCTCTGGAGAGCGTCTGGCCGCAAGACTGGTCACCTCGATCACCGAATCGGTCATCCAGAAACACATGACAGCGCTTGCTGCTAAGTCGGAGGGACTTGCGAAATCGCTAAATGATGAGGTAAAAGCCCTCCTTGCAGAAGGCCTTTCAGGGGCCGAATCTGGAGCTATTCAAGCAGCTCTAGAGAAGCTGCCAAGGCACAGAACGAACCTCAGTGATCTGAGTGATCGTCTTTCCGAACTGGGTAAGTCGGTTTCGGTGGACCCTGTTAAAACGCTGCGGTTGATTCAGATCGCCCAAGAACTCAGTGACGATCACTGGAACATAACCGAAGGGGTTCACGGGTTAGGTAGAGCTCGCTTTGGGGTCGTCATACTGAGCAACCGAATTGCCCGCTGGGCGGGACGATTCCCGAATCATCCTTATCTGGCTCCGCTCATCGTAGATCCTTCTAAAGATGGCGCCCAACTCGTATTTGGATTAGCCAAAGCTATCACCGCCAAGCATCTGGACAAGATTCGTCTTCAACGAAAAGCGGAACTCTGGCTGGAAGCACCTCCTGACCTTCCCGGCCGCCTATATGACGTAGACCTCATTGGTTGGCAAGATCTAAGTGATGAGGAGAAACTTGCCTGTTCTCCCCTTCTGGTCTTCGCGGACGAGACTGCTCTGGGACGCCAGGGCCTTGCTGAATTCAGTTCATTGCTGACGTCGGAACTGCCGATCAAAGTTGTGCTGCTGGATTCGAGAAACATTAAGGAGCAAGCTGCGGAGCCGGCGCTTCTGGCCATATCTTATCAGTCTGCCTTCGTCTTGAGTTCTTCGCTTGCTTATCCTGAACACTTCGCAGCCGGGCTGGATCGAGGACTCTCCTACCCGGGGCCCTCGCTTGTCCACCTCCATGTTCCGGTCCCGAGCGAGGATGGATACCCGCCTGCCAGAACAATCGAGCGAGCTCACCTCGCGGTCGAAGCCCGCGTTCATCCGCTCCTCACGTTTGATCCATCGGCGGACGGCACCTTTGGGTTACGACTATCCCTTGAGGGGAACCCTTCCTTAGCATCTGATTGGGGCGAATTGAACCCACTCGAATGGGCACTCGGCGAGAAGAGGTTCGTGAAAGATTTTTCGCCAATCGACGATGACACTCATGCGGTCTCACTCGAGGAATATATCGAACTCGATCCTGCCGAAAGAATCGGCGAGACTGTTGAATTAGAGGACCCTGCTAAAGGAGAGATGCTCGGAGCCAGTTCGAAACTGGCGGATGAAGCGGCCCGAAGACTCTTAATCTGGCGGACTTATCAGGAGATAGCTGGGCAGACCAGTCCGTTTGTCGAACGCATTCGAGCCGACCTTGAAAAGGAGATCGAAGCGAAACAGCAGGAGAAATTCGAGGCGATGCAGAAGGACTACGAAGGCCGGCTTGCAGAGCTGAAGCGTGAGTCCGATGGAAAGGTCGCGGATAAGCTGCGCCAACGTTTACTTGTGCTGGCCGGTTTCGGCTCCAGTTCCTCAGAATCGAAGGACGACACCAATGAGTAGCGCCGCATTGTCCAGCTTCCCGACATTTCGACATGGCGTCCACCCTCCCGAGCAAAAGGATGCGACCCACCCCAGAGCCATTGAGAGGGTCCCTTTCGTCCAGGAGTATGTACTACACCTTTCACAGCATATCGGTGCACCTTCGGTAGCTATTGTAAAGCCGGGTCAGCAAGTGTTGCGAGGCGAAATGATTGCCGAACCTGCTGCCTTCGTGTCGACTTCACTGCACTCGCCGGTCACGGGTACTGTTAAGGCGGTTGAACCCCGACTGCATCCAACCGGCAAGATGTTGCCGGCAATCGTGATTGAAGCCGATCCTTATGCGAGCCAGAAGACCAGGCCGGCGGAGCGTCCTAAGCCCGAGACCCTGTCGAACGCGGATCTGGTGAAGCAAGTTCAGCTGGCCGGCCTCGTAGGCCTCGGAGGGGCAGCGTTTCCAAGCCATGTAAAACTATCTCTCCCCAAAGACAGGAAGATAGATATCGTAGTGATCAACGGATGCGAATGCGAACCCTATTTGACTTGTGACGACCGCTTGATGGTGGAAAGGCCCGAGGCCGT
>JAUWTT010000420.1 GCA_030614585.1 Acidobacteriota bacterium | reverse complement strand
TTCATGAAGGGGGGATTCGCGTACCGATGATTGTCAGTTGGCCTGGTCACATCCAGGCCGGGGCCCAAACCGATCACATCTCGGCTTTTTACGACATCATGCCGACCCTCAGCGAACTAGTGGGGATTCCGACGGATGAGACAACCGACGGAATCAGTTTCCTACCAACCTTGCTCGGTAAAGGCCACCAGAAGGAGCATGAATTCATGTATTGGGAATTCCCAAGCTACGGGGGCCAGCAAGCCGTTCGGATGGGTGACTGGAAGGGACTCCGGAGTGAGATATTCAAAGGGAATCTTGACATCGCCTTGTTTAACTTGAGCGACGACCCGCAAGAACAGAAAAACGTCGCCGGGCAGTACCCGGAAGTCGTTGAGAGGATCCGGTTGATTATGGAGCAAGAGCACGTTCCGGCCCAAATCGAGCGGTTCAGATTTGAACAACTCGGTGATTGAGTTGACGATCTGC
The DNA here is from genome assembly GCA_030614585.1 of Acidobacteriota bacterium. Classification (GTDB taxonomy): domain Bacteria; phylum Acidobacteriota; class UBA6911; order RPQK01; family JAPXNP01; genus JAUWTT01. The sequence continues at coordinate 3,996 of JAUWTT010000420.1, read as the reverse complement.
CCGAGCCAGGGATTTCTCCAAGGGTCTCACCACCAAGACACCAAGGACACCACGAAGTCTTGGTGCTCTTGGTGTCTTAGTGGTTTGAATTGTCCGGGTTAATCCTCCGGAAGACGATCCCATGACGTGCGCCTCGCATCAGAGCACATCACCTTGCCGAAGTCGCCTTCCCCGGTCCATCATATCTCTCCAAATGCAAAAAGTAGTCGCCGCCGTGATTCAAAAGGATGGCCAAATCCTGGTGGCACAAAGAAGCTCAGGCCACCTTGCCGGGAAATGGGAATTCCCGGGTGGAAAAGTAAAGGACTTTGAGTCACTAGAGGACGCGCTAATCAGGGAGATTCAGGAGGAGTTCGGTGCGCTGATCTCTGTGGAAAGGCGGATTTCAGAAGTACCCTTCCGGGTTGAAGAGAAACAGTTCCTCCTCATCGGCTTCTACGCCAGACACGTCTCGGGCGATTTCGTGATCCGGGAGCACAAGTGCATTCGCTGGGTAAGGCCTTCCCGCTTGCTCGACATGGATCTTTCTCCCGCTGACATTCCGATCGCTCAGAAGGTCTCCGGTTAGCGTCCTGATTTACCACCAAGGCGCCAAGATCACCAAGGAAAACGACGTATCCTGAGTAGGGTTTCGATTACGAGCACCCCCCTTCGCTCTTCGAGCTACGGCGCGGCAGGCCGAGCCCGAACAAAGATAGCAGGTCGCAAGACCCAAGACCCAAGACTACTCCTCATGCGACTGAATCATCACACACACATCACGGAATATGTCACTCAGCTTCAAGATGCCGACGATCTCCTGTCCCCGCGTAACGATCAGAGACTGGTGCCGCCCCATGATCAATTGGTGAATGGCTGCATCCAGTGAAGCAGTCTCGTCGATATATTCATCTTCTCCGAGGCGGTGCATGATGTCGTCAACGTTGAGCTGTGCGGCCGCACTACAGATCTCGCCAAGCGGTTTACTCCAGAACGAGTACTGTTTGAAAACTGATTGAATGAACGCGTTACTGAGCCCAATACACGCCAGCCGATCCAAGTCGCCCAGTTGAGTGTATTTAGACTCCAGCGCAATCAAGATATCAAACTGTCCGAGTTTCCCAATTACGCGATTCTTATCGTCAAACACAAGGATGGCCCTGTGCCGGTAATGTGACTGGTCCAATGCATGTACTTCTTCAAGCGCCATGATCGCCTCGTACAGGGTGGCACTAACATGCACAGTTGCATATTCCGCAAGAGGTACCGCAAGATCCTTCACTAAAAGTGATTTCATTCCAACTCTCCTTATTACTATTCTACTCAACAATCGAGCTTAGATCATGAAATTTCTTGCTACGATACCAAAACGCAGGTGACTGAGCCTCGAGAAGTCGGACGATAAACGGAACCGGGTTACCTGTGCCGCAACTTTTTTTCTACTGTCAATCGCCACTCTCGAAGCCTGGTTCCGGTCGAAAATGTGGTTTACCACAAGCAGTTTGAGCGAATTTCCCGAACTCTTTCCCAAGTGAAACTTGAGTGCTGGAGCAAAGCCGAATAACCTTTTGAGAGTAGGAGTTATTTTTGGCTCGCTTAATGAGTCACCAGCATGAGAATAAGGAGAGATCTGATGACACGTTGGAAAGTGAAAAGTGCCGGACTGACCAAGGTTCTTGTCGTCCTGGGATCAACAGTATTCTATATCATGTCAACCCCTGCCGTCGCAGCGGGCAGCCTCGTCACTGACTGGGACCTGACACCCCTCTACAGCAGCTTGGAAGCTTGGGAAGCAGCCAAAGCAGGAATCCCCGCGATGGTCGAGAAACTTGACCGGTACGAAGGCAAGTTGGACGAAGGTCCGACCGTTCTGAAAGGAATGTTCGGCAGCTATTTCTCGCTTAACAAGGAAGCCTACCGCCTCTTTGTCTACGCTAACCTTGTGAGTGATCTCGACATCCGAGAACCCGGTCCGCTAGGCCGGAAGGAAGAACTGGGGCTGATGTTCAGTGAAATCTCCGCCAAGACAGCCTGGATCGACCCGGAGATCCTTTCGCTCCCTTCAGAGACCATTCACCGATATCTGCAAGAGGAACCCTCCCTGGCGCCTTACAAACGCTACCTGGAACGCCTCGAAAAACAGCGTCCTCACATTCTTGACACGGAGGGTGAAGAGATTCTCGGTCTGGCCGGAATGATACAGGGCGATGGAAACACAATTGGATCCATCCTGCGAAACGCAGAGATTTCCTGGGACACTATTACCATGTCCGACGGGAAGGAACTCCGAGTGGATGTCCTCGGCTACTCCCGAGGGCGGGCTGTTTCTAATCGAGGCGATCGGGTCAAGACATACGATGCCTTTTACGGAAAACTGGCCCAGTTTCAGCAGAGTCTGGCGACAACGCTGGCCAATACCGTAAAGGCACACTACTTCAACTCGAAGATTCGGAGTTACCAAGACACTCTCGAAGCCTCGCTGTCAGGGAGCGAAGTCGATCCCGCGATCTTTAACATGCTGATTAGCGAGGTGAACAATTCCCTCCCTGTTCTCCACCGATACTTGAAGCTACGAGCTCGCATGCTGGAGATCTCCGATCTGCAGTACAGCGACCTGTATCCCCCACTGGTCGGGAAAGTTGCGAGCGAGTATCCGTGGGACAAGAGTGTGGAGACCGTTCTCGCAGCCTTCTCTCCAATGGGCGACGAATACGTCGAACACTTGAGGAAGGCCTGCGAAAGAGGTTGGATTGATGTTTATCCCGCAGAGGGCAAGCGGTCGGGGGCGTACGTTGCCGGCTCCGCCTACGATGTGCATCCATATATGCTGCTGAACCATCAGGACGACTATGAAAGCGCTTCAACGTTTGCCCATGAGGCCGGACATCTGATGCACTCGGCCCTTTCGAACAAGGCCCTGCCGTTTGCCACCGCCTTCTACGCGACCTTTGTCGCTGAGGTTGCCTCTACCACCCAGCAGTGGCTTTTCTTCCGCCACACTCTCGCCAATGCTCAGAGCAAAGAAGAGAAACTGGCAATCCTGGGGAATTTCCTGGAGTCATTCCGCACTACGGTGTTTCGCCAGACCATGTTTGCCGAATTCGAGCGTTCAATGCACCAACTGGTGGAACAGGGGAAACCGATAACGTCCCTGAGCCTGAATGCGATCTACCTGGACCTCATCAGACGCTATCATGGGCAGAGCGAGGGGATCTGTAACGTTGATGAGAAATTCCAGGTTGAGTGGGCCTATATCCCTCACTTCCACATGAACTACTACGTCTACTCTTATGCCACCAGCTTTATTGCCGCAGCTGCCTTCCACGAGCAGATTCTGACTGGAGAAAACGGTGGTGTGGATCGGTACGTCGAGAAACTCCTCAAAGTCGGTGGCTCGGCGCCACCCGCGGAGATCCTCAAGAACGCAGGAGTTGACATGACAACCGTGGCTCCGTTCCGGGCTGCAATGATAGCCATGGATGGCATCATGGACGAGATTGAAGAGATTCTGGAGAACTGAAGGGGATCTTGTTGAGCTGAAAACTTGGGCTTGGGGCCTGGGGCGTGGGTTTAACCACTAAGTCACTAAATCACAAGGAATTCTTAGTGCTTTTGTGATTTGGTGGTTGATCTCACTTTCCGGCATCCGCCTTCGCTCTCCGAGCTACGGCGCGACAGGCCCTCCTTCGCTCTCCGAGCTATGGAGGACAGGTCCGGCATCCGCGCTCTGGCATCCTGTATCCGTCACTTGCCATTTGTCACTTGTCATTTGTCACTTGGACTGATCTCGTCAAACTGAATGGGCCGGGTACTGGATACTTCAATGGACTCAGGACTCTCTACAGCACGAATCCCTCTCTGATCTGAAAGAACTTTCCTTTTGCCACCGTTCGTAGTAAAAAGGCGTCGTGCTCGCTGAAAGGGATCTCACCAGCAGATCTGACAGCAACGTTTGGAAGGGGTTTCTAGAACTGATTGAGGGGAAAGAGTGCCGGTTGTGGACCGCCTTCATTTGAG
>JAUWTT010000108.1 GCA_030614585.1 Acidobacteriota bacterium | reverse complement strand
GCGATGTCGAACCGGTGGGTCAAACCACGCCCTGACTGCGCAGAGAAGCGATCTTCTCTTCCGAGTATCCCAGCTCAGTGAGGATTTCTGAAGTGTGAGCTGAGAGTCGGGGAGGCGGAGTCTCGACTCGACCAGACATCTTCTCGAATTTCGCCGTCAGGTTAAAAAGCTGGAGATCTCCAAGGCCTCCTTCGCTAACGGTCGAGAGGGTTTTCCGGTGTTTAACTTGCCGTGTGATGAGTGCATCCTGAAGCGTGAAAATCGCTCCTGCCGGTACGCCACGACGATTGAATTCCTGGACCCAGTAGTCTGTGGTTTCTTGCTGCAGTTTCGCCTCCAGAATCGGCGTCAGTTCGCGTCGGTGCTTCTTTCGTTCATCACGCTCCATGAAGCGCTCATCTGTTTTGAGCTCTGACACTCCCAGAATTTCCGTCACCTCTTCCCATTGCTCCTGCTTGTTAGCGGCGATGTTGATATATCCATCTCGTGTGGAAAAGGTCCCTGAAGGTGCTGCCGTAAAATTGTCATTCCCCATCAGAACAGGAGGTTTCCCTCCGATGAGCCAGTTTGCTGCAACCCAGCCCATCAGCGGCATAATCGAATCCAGCAGAGCTATATCAATAAGTTGGCCTTCACCCGTTCGTTCCCTGTGAAACAGAGCCGCCATGATGGCAAAGGCTGCATTGAGACCGCCCACCGTGTCGCAGACCGGAAAGCCGCATCTCAGCGGGTTGAGGTTCTCGTCTCCATTGACTGCCATCACTCCGCTCAGTCCCTGGATTATCTGGTCGTAAGCCGGCTTCTGCGCATCAGGACCCGACTGGCCAAACCCTGAGATCGCGCAGTAGATGAGCTTGGGGTTGATTTCCCGTAAAACCTCAAAGGCCAACCCAAGCCTGTCCATGACCCCGGGACGAAAGTTCTCAACGACGACGTCTGCCGTCTCAGTTAGCTTCTTGAATATCTCTTTGCCTTCACGTGCCTTGAGGTTGAGGGTGACCGATTTCTTGTTCGCGTTCTGGGCGAGGAAACTGGTGCCCATCAGCTGAGCGTTGTAATCCGGCACGTTCCCCAATTTGCGGGCCAGATCTCCACCCTTGGGGTTTTCGATCTTAATCACTTCAGCCCCACACAGCGCGAGGTGGAGCGTGGCGAAGGGCCCCGACAGCACATTGGTCAGGTCAAGAATACGAATACCTGATAGGAGTTTCATTTAACTAATCTTTCCCCAAATCGGTATTAAGGCTCACTTGGTGGACTCGATGGGATGGGCCCGGTTTTGTAAACGCTCCCTGGGAGTTCGCGTCCGAAAAACTCCGAGACTTCTTCAGCCAAATGAACGAGTGGATCAAGTCGGATGTCGGTCCGGAGTCCCATGCGTTGGAAGAGGTGCACAAGATCCTCGGTACAGACATTGCCACCGGCTACAGCCGTGAAGGGGCAGCCTCCCAGCCCGGCAAACGAGGCTTCGAAACAAGTCACCCCCGCCTCCCGGGCCGCCAGGGAGTTTGCAATTCCCAGGCCGTAAGTGTTGTGAAAATGACACGCAGTCTCCACTCGCGGGTCCAGTTCCCGGACCGAATCGAACAACTCTGTGACCCTCCCCGGATCGGCATGCCCAGCGGTGTCGGCAAGGCTGATATTTCGAAATCCTGCATTAAGATAAGCATCTACAATTGCAAGAACCTTCTGTTTTTCGATGGGACCCTCATATCCACATCCGAAAGCAGATTGCACTGAAACCTGTACGCTTCGGCCTTCTTCCTCAGCCGTCCGGGCCATGGAAAGGATCTGGGCGAGCGCCTGTTCCGTCGTCATACGCGTGTTCTTGAGGCTGTGCGTTTCACTGGCCGACACACCCATGCAGAAGAGCTCGACTCCACAGTCCATACCCCTCTCAAGGCCCTTTTCATTCAAAACAAGGCCGGAAAGTACGACATCCCTCGGCTTTTCCGGAAGTATCTCTTGAAAGATCCGATCGGAATCAACCATCTGAGGAACAAGTTTGGGATGAACAAACGACCCCGCCTGGATGATGTCAACACCAGAATCAATCAAGGTCCGAATCCAGTGTATCTTCGTATCGAAAGGGACTTGGGTCTTTTCCATTTGAAGGCCGTCCCGCAGCCCGACGTCGTGGATTTGCAGTCTGCTCATGTCTATAGTGTCCCAGTTATCTGGTTACGGCCGGGTCTGTTCACCCACAAACCGACCGTGTGGACCTTTCGTGCAAATTTCAGTCCACAGAAACCGGCTTCGATTAAGATCACACTATCCGAACCGGGACTTGATGATCAGAATCGCTGACTTGGCTATCTCCTCAAACGGCACGCGGTCGGTATTCCAGAGCGCGTCGTATAGTAAAGGGTCGTCGATATCCTGGTTGAAATACCGCTTCACAAGTTGAGCTCGATTCCGATCGTTGTTCTGGAGAATCTTGCGAGCCTCAGAGCGAGTGACAGACTGCAGGTCCAAATTGAGCCTTCGGATACGGCTTTCTTCAGAGGCTATCAAGCGAAGGTGAACTCCCTGGGGGAGGGATCTGGTGATACAGGATCCCGCCCGGCCCACGATGACTACCTTTCCAAAGGTGGCTAAGGTATGGACTATTTCGAATAGTTCCTTATAGGCGGCCGGCTTAAAGGTCGATCGACCCAGGAGGGAGTGAATCAGGGCCTCTGTTTCTGACAGGTATTCCTCCGTGAAGAGCGTCCGGATGGATTCTTTGAGTTTGGGATCGCGGACCAGGAGTGCGCACAGATCACGATCACAAATTCCCCATTTTCGTAATACTTTAGAGGGCTCTTTCTCAAGTTCCTTAATAAGAGTCTGAGCTAGTGTTCTACCGCCTGCCCCGTACTGCCGAGATACGGTAACGAAGGGAAACAAGCCGCGGGAAGGATCGGGCAAGGCTCGTTGGTAGCCTTCAAAAAAGGAAGCACCCAGGAATCGCCGTAATGACCTGACGTTACTGTCCATGCTGCCTCCAATTGCAGGCAAAGACTCCACCTTTACTTCCGCACACAGATCAGATTTCAAGGCTTGAGTAGAGCCGTCACGAGAATACCGTGCGGTTAAACTCAATACTAGGATTGGAATCTGAGAGAGTCAACTTTCCTGGATGCCATCAGATGGTGGAGTTGCGATCCAGGTGACTCAGAATGGTGGTTTCCATGGCATGGAATCGCTTGACGGAGAATATGTGTACTACGCCAAGAGCGATTAGGGCGCACCGTTGCGTCGTCTGTCAACAGGGGCGAGTCCGTTTTTCTTCTTTGAACTTCGCCGGGAGAGGGAGGATGACCTCCCAGGTCGTCGATAAAGATCGAAGTGCTGAAGCAATGTGACAAGCTGGAAGCTTATCTTCCGGTTGCAGGAGGATGACCTTCCAGGTCGTCGATAAAGATCGAAGTGCTGAAGCAATGTGACAAGCTGGAAGCTTATCTTCCCCGTGAGCATCAAGGTGCTTGTGTCTGTTTCTTCTCCTCTTCTTCATCATCATCGCCGGGAGCCTTCTCCCAGGTGTACTTTCTTTGGAGGGCATACTTTTCGAACCATTCGAGCTCCACATTCACCTTAAAGAGCTCATGGCGTAGCTCTCGCCACCCATGTGGCTCCCGAGGAGCAATATAGAGGTGGGTCGGCACACCGTTGGTCTTGAGAGCCCGATAGAGTTCGACGGATTGGGGTGAAGGGACCCTGACATCCTTTTCACCAACCAGCACAATGGTTGGCGTTTTGACCTTCCAGATGTCTTTCAACGGTGAGTGTTCCCAGTAGACGTCGATCGGGGCATCTCTCTGCCAGGGAGTGCCGCCAAACCAGGGAGTCCGGTAGATGCGTACATCACTTTGACCGTACATGGAGATCCAGTTCACAGCGCCTGCTCCCGAAGAAGCCGCTTTGAAGCGATCCGTATGAGTGATGATCTTGTTTGTCATGTGACCACCGCCACTCCAGCCCATCTTGACCATGCGGTTGCCGTCGGCAATTCCTCTCTCGATCAGGTAGTCCACGCCGGTCATTACATCCAGGTGAGACTGGTGGTAGTAGTGGCCGACCATGTCGCGAAGGAAGTCGTCCCCGTAACCCGTGCTACCCCGGTAGTTCGGCTTAAAGACCACCCAGCCATTATTCGTCAGAACCTGGATGTAGTTGCTCCAGCGGCCGAACCCAAACTTGTCGGAAGAAGCGGGGCCGCCGTGTGTCTGCACACACAAGGGATAAGTTGTCCCTTCCTGGTAGTCGATCGGGTAAAAGAGCAACCCTTCTACCGTCACTCCGTCGGCGCCCTTCCACTGGATCGCTTCTTGTCGTGGTAAGAGGAACTGCTCGGAGAGGTAATCGTAGACATGGGTCACTCGGATAAGAGCCGTCCCGTTTCTGCCCCTGAAGAGGTATATATCTCCTGGGTTTATTCGATGGTTGACGGTTACAGCGTGGAGGTCGAGTTCCGGCAGATAGTCATGACCCTGTACGGAGTGATCCCCCTTGGTGATCTGCGCCAGTTCTTCACTCGTCGTGTCGACAACGAACAGCTCTCTACGAATTCCTGTATTGGCAACAAAGTAGATCGCTTTTCCGTCACCTGACCAGGTTGCACGGGCTATTTCATGAGGTAAGTCCTTCAGGATAAGCCGATGCTTTCCCCCAGTGGCGGATACCAGAAAGATCTTGTCGTTGTAATAGGTTTCGAGCTTTTCATTCGAATCGCTCGTGAAGATCACTGTCGCATTATCTGGTGAGAGTTGGGCGCCGCGTTCCCAAATAGTGTTCTGAGTGAGCTGCCTCCCTGCACTCCCATCAGCCTTCATCACCCAGACTTCACTTTCATCCGAATCATCAAAGAGCGGGGTTGGAGCACGATGGTGAGCAATCATAGTGCCATCGCGGGAGACCCTATATCCCAGCACTGAAAAGTCCCCTTCGGTAACCCTGACCTCTTTTCTGCCTTCGACTGTAAGTGTCCACAGGTGTTTCTGCTTGTAGTCTTCGTCGAAGGCGGTAACGTCATCCTTCGCCTTGTCACGCTTCTTTTCTTCTTCTGTTTTTGGATCTCTAGCCAGAAAGTAGATCGATTTGCCATCGGGGGACCACTGGATGTCCGATACCGAAGTGTCGTGCTGAGTGAGTGCGTGAGCCTCCCCTCCGAGGTTGCGCAAGAGGTGGATCTGGTCACGCTTCTCATCCTCATCCTCCGATTCACCGCGTTTGGCAATGAAGGCGATCCATTGCCCGTCCGGTGACCAACGGGGGGAATTCTCTCCCTTTTCTCCATTGGTCATTTGAATCGGATGAGAACCGTCGGCATCGATCCGCCAGATGTGACTGATTCGTCGGTTCGCTTCCCAATCTGCCTTCGAAAGGGCGTAGAGAAGTTGAGTTCCGTCGGGCGACAGACGAGGATCACTCAAGGACGGAACATTGATTAAATCGACGATGGTCATTGCACGCTTTTCCTGCGCCAGGACAGAAGGGCCGAAAAGGAGCAGGTAACCAACCGAGAGGATGCTAACGGAGGATTGACGAAAGTGAGTCTTCATATCCATTCCCCTACTCCATCGCAAATGCAGACAGATATCAATACCCATTGTCATCTCCACGGGCCCGAATAGCGAATTCTCGGCTGGAGGGTGGCAAGCTCCGTGGACAGGCTGCAAGCCTGTTCTCATGCTCGGTTGCTGAGTTTGGATATCTTCCAGATCCCAAGAGTGAGGACGGGCAGTACAAAGAAGATCCAGTAGCCCCAGGTAATCATGCCGTAGCCTTCGGCAATAAGTTTGACCAAGCCAAACCTGTCGGCAAAAAAGATGGCCAGGACCAGAATCCCAAGGGCTAACCCGAGGCGGAGGTAACGAGGCATTTCACCGCCACGTTCTTGGTATACACCGGCAATACGCTCGTTGAAGCCGTGAATCATTCCCGCTCCGGTCTCAATGAAAGTTCCGAACAGGATGAGTTGAAACATCAGCTGGAAGAGGGGGATTCCAAGACTGCCCAGGAGCGTGTTAATCGGGAGAGCGTCCTTCACGACTTGTGGATACTGGCTGAGCATGGCCGTAAACACAAAGACACCGGGGATAATGGCGATCGGCCCAGCCAGTAAACCGGACACTACCGCCTCTTTGCGCTTCTCCAAGTATCGAAGGGAGAATAGCATGGCAGGTACGGCACCCAGGTTGTAGGCAGCATACTTGATCCCTCCAAGCACCCACTGCGTGTCCGCGACATAGAGGGGGGCAGTTTCGAGCACGCGTTCTTCGAAAGACCAGAAGATCAGCACGATGAGACTCAGGTAAAAGGCATAGAGCGTGACTGACCAGAACGAAAACACCTTCTCGATCAGGGCGCTCCCTTTAAAGGCGAGTATTCCCACCAGACAAATCATTAAGACTGTGCCCCAGATTCGAGGCCATCCGATGATCTCGAAGAAGAGCTCGCCGGAAGCCGATCCGATGACTGCCACGGTTATTACCAGGCTCGCTATGTAGACCACCTCGAAGCCGATCCAACCTTTTCCGAGAAGTGCGGAGACGAAGCTGCGGTATTCGTAGTTTTTGCCCAGCCTGGCCAGTTCGAAACAGATTGCCAGGACTACCGACCAAATCACAGTCGCGATCAGAATGCCCAGGTAGCCGTTCACCGGACCATGACGCAAAAAGAACTCCACGAGCTCCCGGCCGGTTCCGTAGCCTCCTCCGATCACTATCGACTGAAAGATGAATCCTGGAAGCAGATATTTCTTGACAAAAGTGGGCATCCGGTTGCCTGTCGTGTTTGTGCCGTTCCTGATTATTAGTGCTCTTGGTGTCCTTGTAGTGAACCCGGGAACCATTCAGGCCAGGATCCTGCGTCGCTGAGAGACGCTACGGCTTTCGCGCCGACTGATGGGCAGTGAGTTGCCACAGTCCGCCATTCTTGCGGAACACGTGCAGCGTTTTGAGTATCGACGTCTGGCGACTCCCGTCTGGCGCCTTCGTCTGGTACTCGGAAACTGCTCCGACCAGTGCTGTTCGATCGTCGATCATGCGTACCTTGAGCGTTTCGATGTCAAGGACATAGTAACGGGCCTTCCCCGATTTCAGGTTGTCAATGTAGCTCCGCTTGGTGTCCTCTATGAAATTCGAGTGTGAGTAGTAGAGATCGTCGGCAAGAATCTTTTCGAGCGCGGGATAATCGTTTCCGACGACTGCCTTGGCCCAGGCGCGCTCGGCCGCCTCGACGGCCGCTTTTTCATCGGCGGCAAAAGCGACGGTGGACAAAGTGATGAATAGAACGATAAGCACAATTCTTCTGATCATGGACCTATTCTATTCAGAGTTGCAGGAAAAGCCAGAGCTTTGGAAGTACAAATGACAAGTTTCAAGTGACAAATGCCGGATGGGATTAACCCCAAAGACACAAAGAGCACCAAGCAGCACAAAGATTAACGCCATTATCCTGGTGTCCTTGGTGACTTGGTGGTAAGTCCCTTGGTGAGGAACTTTACGAGATCAAGGTACCATTAGAAGCTGAGGCCAATCCTCAGTAGTCCTTCCCGCTCAAGCTTCAGATTCGGATGCTTGGTCAATCCAGGTCTGGTACAGGTTGAAACCGAGTGACAGGATCACTGCTCCCAGGAACAATCCAATGATCCCCTGAGTCAGGAAGCCTCCGATTACGCCCAGGAAGATCACAATCATGGGAACCGGGGCTCCCCTTCCCAGTAAGACGGGCTTCAGAACATTATCGACGAGTGTGACAACAATGCACCAGATGAGAAATACGACGGCGGTTACAGTATCCGCTGTATAGAAGATGTAAATCGCTGCCGGAATTGTGACAAGCGCAACACCCAGCTGGATAATCGCCAGCAGCAGACAAATCATGGCGAGGAGACCGGCTGCGGGCAACCCGACAACCAGAAAACCCAATCCTGCCAAAAGCGCCTGAATCAGTGCCACGCCAAGAATCCCGCGGGCCACGCTGCGAACGGTTTCCTTCGTGACACGGGTGAATTCCTTCCCGCTATCCCCAGCCATCCGCACAGCGAAGCCTCGAGCCGTAACCTGCGCGGCTTCAGCATTCGCCAACACCGCTCCAGCGATAATAGTCGCAAGCAAGAATTGAAGAAGACTCAATCCAGTTCCAGCAAGGGCCGAGAGCAGCGTCCCTGCCAGCTTCGTCAACTGTGGGGCAAACTGCTCGAGAACCGTGTCGAGGTTCGTGGAGGCTTGCCGCCAGGTCTCTTCAATGGGTTTACCAATGATCGGCCAGCTTCCGAGGCCTTCCGGTGGCGGTGGGATTCTGATCTCTCCGGAACTCAGCTGGTCGTAAAGACCCTGGGCACCTGCTATCAAGCTCTCCGTCAAAGCCGCGGCGGGTACGAGAAAAAGTGCCAGCAGCAGTAAAGTCGAAATGGCAGCTGCCATTTTTTGACGGTTACCGATTGCGGACAGGAGCTTGGAGTGCATCGGGTAAACAGCGACCGCAATGATTAATCCCCAAATGATCATTGCGATGAAGGGCAAGATGATCCAAAAACACCAAGCGATAAGGAGTAGAACAAACCCAATTCGTAAGGTGACTTCCAGCGCCCTGGCCTGAAAGTGATTGTCTTCTGTTGGTTGCTTTGAGTTCTGCATGTCTACGGCCTTCCAGACGGATCTTTGAAGCTCTGACCTCTAAAACAATGTGACGCTGTATGTCCTTTTCAGCTTGTCTCGCCGGCGTCGGGAGTGGCAGCCGGCGGTTTCAGAGCGGCCTCAATTCCCCTGGTAACGATGGAGATCAACTCAGCAACTGAGAATTCCTTTTTGCTCTCTGCTTTGACATATTTTTCAAAGTCCTTCAGGGACTTCTCAGCCTCTTTATAGGCGTCTTTGCTATAGGCGTCTTTGGAAGCCTTGAGTTTGTCTTTCGCATCAGGAAGGACTGTTTTCTGGAGAGCCTGGACCACTGCTTTTCGATATTTTTCCGCAGCCTGTTCACTCGGCTTGCGAGCCCCCTTTGTGTCGTGGTCCTTCTCGATCTTCTCAACCGCTTGGTGAAACTTCTTCTCGGCCTCTTGGAAGTCTTTCGAGTCCTCGAGAGAAAGTCCTGAATCGATAGTCTCTTTTCGAACAAGCAAGAGATCCTTGAGAGCCACCTGGCCCAGTTCGGCTGTCGTGATAGCTGACTGAAGAGCCTTCATGGAGCTCGCGAGATTTTGATAGACTTCGTCGATCCGGTTCCCTACATCGTAGAGCTCCTGAGCTTTCGCGAAGTCCTGTTCTGCTTTGGCATATTGAGCAGGGGAAAAGATATCAGCGCTTGTCTCCTTCGCCTGCTGGAAAGTCTCCGAAGCGTCTTTGAAAAGCGCTTCTTTTGCGGAGGGTTGGGAGGTCTCCTCTCCTTCAGTTTCTTGAGCCGCTTCCGGTTTGGCCGGTTCCTGTTCGGCAGGTTCCTGATGAGTTTCCTGTTCGGCAGGTTCCTGAGCCGAAGCCGTTCCATACAGAGCAGTCGCCATGACACAGGCGACTAACAAAAACAATCGAGTAATCTTAATCATTTCTGAATCCTCCCTTTCGAACGCTT
>JAUWTT010000527.1 GCA_030614585.1 Acidobacteriota bacterium | reverse complement strand
GCCAGAAGTCGTTCGAGATCGAAGTGGAAAGGACGACCAAGAGAATTCGACAGCTCGCGAAGAAGATTCGTAAGGACTACCTGCTTGAATACCTCGATCAATCCCCAAAATCCAAGGTGCCTTCTTATGATCGAGCCGGCTCTGTCAGCGAACTCAGAGAACTGTGCCGGGAGTTGCATCGCGCTTCGACTGCTGTTGCCAACGGCATCGATGCTTATTACGAAAAGGACATGACACGGGTTGTGAATGTCAATGACCTGCAGCGTCCTTCCTTCGGCACTATGACAAAAGAGATTGACCGACTGGCCAAGACGATCTCGAAGTCCGCCGATCGTTTATAGTCCACACCTCGAGCGCAGCGTCAGTCTTCTCACCGGCCAAGAAACCACCGCGAGCAAATGGGGAATCAGAAGCTCCCGACTTGAGTTCCACCTCCCCCCTGAATCGACTCCAGGTAGGTAACTAAATCGCAGAGTTCCCGGACCGTGAGTTGTTCCGAGTAATCACTCATCCGCGACCTCGTGCCACTCTTGATGTTCGGGTCCCTGACTATCTGTCCCGCAGGGGGACGAGGTGTTGCGAATTGGTGTGAAGGCGCGATGATTGACTCCACGAGATAAGGACGAGGCTTCTGTTCTCCTGTTGCTCCCAAGGCAACAAACGTTGGAGTGATTGCCGATGGATCGGGATAATCCTCGCCAATAACCTCGTGACAAGAGTAGCACTTCAGTTCTGTGAACACTTGTTTACCCGCCTGAGCATCACCCTGCGGGAAGTAACCTGACTCACCGCCACAAGCTGAGAGAGTGATGAGCAAGAAGATTAAAAAGAGAAGAATCCTTTTCATAGCAGAACAAAGCCTCCTTTACGATGGGCAGAAGAAGCAGCTTTCAAGTTTCATTGTAAGCGAACCAAAACAAAAGCGATAGGACTGAAAACAGCGTCTTCATTCACCAGGCTGATTATGAGCACATCCTACCATTCCAATCACTTACAGATCCTTACAAGATACTCTCTTTCCGGGCTGTTTCAGCTACCAATATTTCCCTCGTTTCGCTGTACTTTGCAATACCCCGAGGTTTGCCTAAAGCTGCCGAATCCTGTTAAGCTCTCTTATGGGTTCAGGGTTCGAAGCGTGGCTCCAATTGCTGTCAATGTTGACAGGGTGAGGGCCTTTCGTTTAATTTGCTCGTTTCGACTGAACTCTCTGTGCCTAACTCCGCTTTGGTCAATAAGCGGGCATTGGAGCAGACAAATAGAGGGTGTGATGAAAATTCTAAGTATCGGCTACGCGTTGCCGAGCAAGAAAGTCGGCAATGAAGAACTCATCCAGGAGGTCCTGGACACGAACCGAGACCATTTTTCGGCTGAAGAAATTGACGCGTTGGAGTCGAAGATAAGACGGTTCCTCCGGATGTCGGGGACGCAGATCCGATTTCACAGAAAAAGCGGTGAGAGGGCCCTGGATTTCGGTGTCAAGGCGGGTAAGGACGCAATGAAAAAGGCGGGGGTGAATCCGGAGGACGTCGATCTGCTTATTTACGCCGGCGTCGGAAGAGGCTGGGTCGAACCCGCTACAGCCAACCTGTTTCAGAGTGAACTGGGACTCAAGTCGGCGACATGTTTTGACGTGCTTGACGCCTGCGCAAGTTGGATTCGCAGTTTGTCCATAGCGAGGAGTTTCCTCGCCCAGAAGATGTATAAGCTCGTAATGATCGTCAATTGCGAGTTCAACTTCAGGGAATATGCGAATTTCAAATTCAAGGATGATCAGGAACTCGAGAACTCGTTCTCAGCCTTTACGATAGGAGAAGCTGCAACGGCGACACTGGTGGGGCCTGAGGAGGGTGAAGACGAATCACTTTTCACTTTTAAGACGTGGGGAGAGAAGCACGGTCTCTGTAAGATTCCGCTTCCGAACGCCGCGGATTTCTCGCCGAATGGCGAACGGCTAAGGCCAATGTCCTTTTTTACTGCCCCTTCAGAGCTATTGTCATTCACTATTCGGAAACTGGTGGCTCATTTCAAGGAAACTCGGGCTGTTGCTGAGAAGTTTCACGATATCATCATCGCTCATGCCGTCAGTGTTCCGTCAACCGTGAAGACTGTCAGTTTAATGGGAATAGACGTGGCCAGGCTATTTGAGACCCACGCTCGATTTGGCAATACCGTCTCAGCGACTCTTCCTCTTGCCCTGGCAGTTGCTGAAGCCGAAGGGAGACTAGAGCGGGGGATGCAGGTACTTCTTGTAATGGGGAGCGCCGGCGTGACTACCGCACTCGGATCTTTTAGATACTGATCAGCCGGCTTACTCCTCGCATGGCTTTTTCACTGGACCGGATTCGCCACCTCTACGATTTCAGTTCCAACTTTCTCGAGATTAGCGGGCACCAATTGCATTACGTGGATGAGGGTGCTGGTGAACCCGTGGTGATGCTTCATGGGAACCCGACCTGGTCCTTTATGTACCGGGACCTCATACGCCTGCTCAGACCCCGTTTCAGAGTACTGGCCCCTGACCATATAGGGTGCGGTCTGTCGAGTAAGCCGCCTGATTCCGAATACGATTACAGTCTCTCACAGAGGATCCTTGATCTCGAGTCGTTCCTTAACAGGCTTGAAATCGATGAACCCATTACCCTGATCGCCCATGATTGGGGAGGGATCATTGGCATGGGCTATGCCACTAGGAATCCCCAGAAGATCAAGCGCCTGGTGATGTTTAACACAGCAGCTTTTCTGCCTCCAGGTAAATCAGTTCACTGGTCGCTCCGCTATTGCCGGCGCTCCCGCTTAGCTGCCGCTCTCATACGGGGCTTCAATGCCTTTGCGGTCATAGCCGGCCGGACAGGGTGCCGGCAGCATCCCATGGACCGCGTCCTGCGAAAAGCATACACGGGGCCTTACGACTCCTGGCAGAACCGCATCGCAACCCTTCGCTTCGTACAGGATATCCCCATTAGCTCCGAAGATCGTTCGTTCGGCGTAATAGACGAGATCCAGAAACGATTAACGCTTCTTCGAGACAATCCAATGCTCATCTGTTGGGGTATGAAGGATTTCGTCTTTGACCAGGACTTCCTCGAAGAGTGGGTCAGACGTTTTCCAAAGGCCGAGACTCACCGGTTCGAGAATGCGGGCCACTATGTTGTCGAGGATGCCTTCACGGAAATCGCTCCTCTGGTTGAAAACTTTCTTGCGAGGTCTGACTGAAACATGAGGGAAAATCCGACTATTGCGAGCCACCTGACGAGACTCGCCCAGGAATGCCCGTTTCAAACTGCTCTGATTTATCCTGGAGGCCGGATGAGCTACCGGGAACTTGAGGATGCGAGCCTAAAATGTGCGCAAGGTCTGCTCAAGGCCGGATTCTCACGAGGGATGCGGGCTGTGCTAATGGTAAAGCCAGGACCCGAATTGATGGTTCTCGCATTTGCCCTTATCAGAATTGGAGCGATCCCAGTTCTTGTAGACCCGGGCATGGGATGGAGCAAACTTAAGCGGTGCCTCGGAGACGCACTCCCGGAAGCTTTCATCGGCACCACCATCGCCCACATTGCTCGGGTTGTGCTCGGCTGGGGGAAAGGGTTAATTAAGACCCGAATCGTCGTCGGCCCCTTGGCTCCGTTGTTCGGAACCTCCTATCTAAAAGTCCTTCAAAG
>JAUWTT010000359.1 GCA_030614585.1 Acidobacteriota bacterium | reverse complement strand
GCGAGCCCCGCAGGGGCGACACACTTCGGGTGCCCAGTCCCGAACCGGACGATCTCGCACTCTCATGCTGAAAGACAATCCTCGTCGCCGCTGCGTTTTCCCACAGCGCGATGGGCTGGTTGGGGTGCGTTGCCCAAATGAACACGACAACCCAAACCCAAGCTCGAAGCTCGAAGCTCGAAACAAGCTAGAAATTAGAAGGTCTAAGGTCTAAACGGAAGTTGGAAGTCCGAGTTACGAAGTGTGAGGTGCGAGATGCGAAGTGCGAAGTGTCGCCAATTCGAACTTCGCACTTCGCAGTTCGAACTTCGACTGTCCCCGGTTTGGGCAACAGACCCGTTGAACTTCGTCTCCCTGGTTCAGATACAATGCCAGTCTCATGAAATACTGGATTGGGACACTGTTTCTTCTATCTTCTTTTCTTTCCTCCGAGCGACTAATGAGTGAGAAACTGCAGACCGGATTTGTGAAATACGACATCAGTCTTGACGGCGAGGAATATTCTTACCAAGTATTTGTCCTACGAAACTGGACCGCTGACAAGAAGTGGCCGGTTATCCTTTTTCTTCACGGGGCCGGCGAACGTGGGAGTGAAGGCGACGATCAGACCGAGGTCGGTATCGGGCCGGCTATTCGCAGGGATCAAGACAGCTTTCCAGCCGTAGTGGTTATGCCTCAGTGCCGTCGAGGCGTCTGGTGGAATGATTCCAAGATGGAACAGCTCGTGACAGCGGCACTCGAGCGATCGATTGAGCAGTTCAGTGGCGACAGGGATCGTGTCTATCTAACCGGTCTTTCGATGGGTGGTTACGGCACCTTCTACTTTGGAGCGAAGTATCCCGGGAAGTTTGCCGCCTTGGCGCCGATCTGTGGTGGGGTCATTCCGCCCAGGCGACTCAGGCAGGGCCAGGACTCGGATACCCTGGCTCCTTATCTCGAGGTGGCACAAAGTATTAAGGGAACTCCTATCTGGATTTTCCACGGCTCAGCCGATTCCAAGGTCCCGGTCAGTGAATCTCGGAAGATGGCGAAAGCCTTGAAAGAGGTTGGGAGCCCGGTGAAGTACACTGAGTATGAGGGGGTCGGCCACAACTCCTGGGATGCTGCCTACGCGGAGCCCGACTTGATTCCCTGGCTTCTTTCAAAGTAATTGCAGAATTCAGAGTAGACGAGCCTTCACTTACGCTCGTCGGGCTCCAACCGGAGATCGTCGAGCTTCCCGAACAGAGCCCACAAAGCATCCGGGGCCAGGAGGCGGGAAAGGTGGAAACCCTGAACGTGCATTTCTTTATCGAAAAGCTGGGCACACGAGTCCCCTTCGAGCTTTGCACGATTGTTACGTTTTGGATTGTCTATCGAGAAACTCTTAGATTGGTCAGAGTTCAGGCCCTTGGATGATATTTCTGGTAAACCTTCTTGAGGCGCTCACGAGTCACATGGGTATATATCTGCGTTGTTGAGATGTCTACATGCCCCAACATCAGTTGAACTGCCCTGAGGTCAGCCCCATTCTCGAGTAAGTGCGTGGCAAAACTGTGCCTCAGGACATGGGGGCTCAGTCGAGAAGCCAGCCCGATCCGTCTTCCATATTTCTCGACCAAAATCCAGAAGTTCTGTCGAGTCATTGCGCCGCCCTTTTGAGAGAGAAACAAGAATGGAGTTGTCGGATTCTTACTCTTGTATTTGGGATACGCTTGTTCAAGATAGGCCGAAAGGGCCTCGATCGCAGAATCTCCGACAGGAACGATACGCTCCTTGCCACCTTTTCCCAAGGTTCTCAAAAAGCCTGCATCGAAGTTGAAATCACTTAGCTTCAGCCGAACCAACTCGCTGACTCTCAATCCCGCTGCGTAAAGAACCTCGAGCATCGCTCGGTCCCTGATCCCCTGGGGTTTCCCAAGATCAGGTTCCTGGAGTAGTTGATCAACCTCCTCAACCGTTAAGTATTTGGGCAAAGAACGCCAGGTCTTGGGAGATTCGAGCGTCTCCGTAGGATCATGCGAGATGTAGCCGTCAAGCAAAAGAAAACGGAAAAAGGAACGAAGGGCAGCCACTTTTCGCATCACCGATCGCGCGGATAAGCGAGTGTAAAGCCTTTGGATATACTCGAGTAAGGCCTCACGGTCAGCTTGTTGCAAATCCCGGTGAGAATCGTCAAGGAAGGCAAGGAAGTCTCGCACGTCTCGCCCGTAAGCGTCTACAGTATTTCTGGCGAGGCCCCGCTCGACCGCCAGATAGCTCACATAATTCCTGAAAGCATTCTCTTCCATGCAAAACCTTCCCTACCGCCGGGCAAAGGGATTCAGATGCCGCAACTCCTCAATCTTGAGGAGCCAGGAAACGACAAAGAAAACCAGACATCCCCCGCTGATCGACACCAACAGCGAGACGATGTCGGCAAGCAGTTTCATATCGTCCCAGCTCACGCGCGCGTACCGGTTCAACAGCACGACAGCGCCTCCCATCAAAACGGCTGCGAAGGTTGTCTTCCAAAGGCTGGAAGCAATCCCGAATTCTTCCATCGATCCCAGTCGTCTTCTGAAGTGCACAGCCAGCAGAGAGCTGTTCAAAGCAACTGAAAGCGAGGTTCCCAAGGCCAGTCCTATGTATCTGTAACCCTCTGGAAGAACCAGTATCAGAGTGATATTCGCCGCGAGGTTCGTGGCTACCGCAACCAGGGTGTTTCTCACAGGAGTTCGCGTATCACCCAAGGCGTAGAATGTGGGAACGTAGACCTTAATACTGCTGTAGGCGAAGAGCCCTACCCCATAAGCCATCAGGGCGTACGACGTGAAGCGGGTGTCGGCCGGCGTAAAACCTCCTCGCTCAAAAAGGACCTCAACGATCGGCCCGGCCAGAAGCAACAGCCCTACCGTTGAAGGGATGGCCAGAAACCCTACCAGCTTAAGCGAATTCGCCACCGTCTCCTTCAACTCATGCATGCTTTTGGTAGCTGCCAGTAAGGAGACCTCCTTCAGATTGACTACTCCGACAGCAACACCAAACAGGCCGATCGGCAGGTACATGATCCGGAACGCATAACTCAACCAGGAGACGGGGCCGTTGTCCTGAAGAAATGACGCTATCTGGGTGTTTACCAGAACATTGATCTGGACAGCACTCACACCTACGATTGCCGGTCCAATCAGGCGTGCCAGCCGCAGTAGACCAGGGTGCCGGAAGTTGATTGTCGGACGGAACCGAAACCCCTCTCTCCTCAGAAGCGGAATCTGGACCCCAAACTGCAGTAACCCACCAACGACAGCGCCTACCCCCATTGCATAGATCGGCAGAACTCCTCCCTCTTCAAAACGAGGCACAAGGAAGATTGCCGCGGCAATCAGACTTACGTTGAAGACAGCAGGGGCGAGAGCGGGGAGGAAGAAGTGGTTCAGCGTGTTCAGCATCCCCATGGCCACTGAAGCCATGGCGACGAGCAGTAGGAACGGCGACAAAATCTTGATCAGTGTCGCTGTGATCTCTACTTTCCCAGGCACGTCAGAGAAGCCGGCGGCCAGAACCTGTACAAAGAAATCGGAAAAGAAAAACAAAACCAGGGTGAACAACCCCAGCAGGACCATGAGGGCACTCAAGACCAGGTTGGCCAACTGCCAGGCTTCTTGCCTTCCTTCGTTCTTGAGATAACTCGTGAACGTTGGTACGAAAGCCGCACTCAAGGCTCCTTCAGCGAAGAGGTCTCTCAGGAGGTTGGGCAGGCGCAATGCGACAAGCCAGGCGTCGTTGTATAACCCGGCTCCGAAAAGCTTTGCAAAAAACTGGTCTCTTACTAACCCGAGGATTCGGCTGATCAGGATTGCGAAACTGACTTTCCCGGCCGCTCGGGCAGATTTTGCTCCATCTGACATTGGTCAGGCTCGTTTGGCAGATTTGCCCCTTTCAAAAAAAGGAAGTCTTCAAAACAATGGGGCAGAATTATTGACCAAACACACCACTACGTTAGGGTCAGGTTCAATCCGGAGGCGCGCAATCTTCCACAAGAGACACACCTCCTCCTGCTCCTTTGCCTCGCTTAAGTTATCATTCTAAGCTGAATGTTTTGCGACCTGTGAGGAGTTATGAAACTAAAAGAAATAGCTGAGAAGCTCGATTGTGACTTCAGAGGCGCCCCTGAAGTCGAGATACTTGGAGTCGCCGGGATTCAGGAAGCAGAGAGTACCGACCTGACCTTCGTGTCGAACCCGAAATACGCCAGGAAGGCGAAGGATTCCAACGCTGGCGCAATTATTCTAGGTCCCGACGCTCCTGCTTCGGAAATACCTACTCTGATCTCGCCCAATCCGTATCTCACCTTCGCCAAAGCGGTAGAACTGTTTTATGCTCCCCCAGTTCCGATCCCAGGCATACACCCTACGGCAAGTGTGGCGGAGACAGTCGTCTTGGGCGAAGACTACTCGATCGGAGCTAATGTTGTCGTGGGAGATCACGTTAGCATCGGCGATAGGACGGTCCTTTACCCTAACGTGACCATCTATCCTCATGTCCAGATCGGCGATGACTTCACCGCCCATTCCAATTCTGTGGTTCGCGAACATACCAGCATCGGGAACCGGGTAATCCTCCAGAATGGGGCGATTGTCGCCGCCGATGGCTTTGGATTTGCTCCGCGAGAAGATCGTTCATACTACAAGATCGTCCAGTCAGGGGTTGTGGTCTTGGAAGACGATGTCGAATTGGGTGCAAACGCGTGCATAGACAGGGCTACCGTAGGTGAAACCCGGATCGGTCGTGGCACGAAGTTAGACAACCTCGTTCAGATTGGGCACGGCTCAAGGGTCGGGGAGGATTCTGTCCTCGCTGCTCAAGCTGGACTGGCTGGAAGCTCCGATATCGGCGACCGCGTGATGCTGGCCGGGCAAGTCGGCGTCGCCGGCCACCTTCGCATCGGTGACGACGTCATAGCGACAGCTCAAACCGGTATTGCCCGGACGGTCAAAGATGGGTCAAAAATTTCCGGGACGCCCGAGATGGAAAGTGGACTCTGGAAGAAGAACTATATCTTGATGCACAACCTTCAGGGCCTGGTGAAAGAAGTCAAACAACT